>NZ_JBQISV010000032.1:0-22974 GCF_056800975.1 Acutalibacter sp. | reverse complement strand
CCGCCACACCAGCACCACGCTGGCCACCGGTATGGCCATAGGGAACAGAAACGCCGTCTTCACCCCATCCCCCAGCTTGGTCTTTTTTTGAAGGATGACCCCGATGACCAGCGAAATCCCCAGCAGCGCCGGCAGGCACACCGCCGAAAACCGCAGGGTATTCCAGCAGGCCAGGCGAAAGGCCGGGTTTGCCAGCACATCCCCATAGTTCCTCAGCCCCACCCACTCCTCGATGATGGCATTGGCAAAGGACCGGCGGATCACGTCCACAAAGGGGACCAGCACAAACACCAGCACGCCCCCAAGGCTGGGCAGCAAAAACAGCGCGCCCGCCCATTCCCCTCGCTTTACCCGCCGCTTCATGACTCGGCCAGGTACAGGTCCAGCTTCTCCCGGGCCGTTTCCAAAGCCTCCTCCTTGGTCGTTTCACCGTAGATATAGAAGGAACAGTTGACGCATATGGCCGCGTTGATTTCATTGTCCTGGCTCAAATCCACGGTGTTCAGCGACTTCATCATATGGAGAAGCTCCTCCAACTCCTCAGCGGTGGGATAGCGAATGGCAGTAGGGTGAGGAGTCAGGTCCTCGCCGCGGTAGCGGTCCTGAGTAAAGGTTTTTCCCAGATTGTTCTCATATTTCTCCCGTACCACGCTGAAATTCACCGGCATGCCCAGGGTCGACCACGCGCTCTGGCTGAGATTATAGCTCTGTATGTCCTTAGAGAGCATCTTCCGCACAAAGGCCTTTGCCTCCTCAGGGTGCTTGCTCCGGGCGCTTACCCCAAAAATCCCCTGGGGCGTAAAGCTGCGCACACCGTTGTCCTCCAGCGGCTTATAGATGATCTCAGGATGCTCGTCCATGACAGCCATCAGCGTGGGCAGGCCATCCAGATTCTGGATTCTCCGCAGCTCCAAAATGGACTCGCCGTAAGTGATGCACAGTCCCAGGTCCTCCTCCTGCCAAATCGAGCTCCGTTGGTGATAAGCCCCATTCTCGTCCTCATAATCCAGGCCCTGGGTCTCGGTATCGTTATCCGCGTCGTACAGCCGCTTCAGGATATCATAATAGCGCTCAATATTCTCCCAGTTTGCCTCGCCGTTTTCTACCCAGCCAGGGCCCGCTATACCGGCGGTACAGCCCAGCATCCAGCCATATTGGCGGTAGCCGGTAATAGAGCTGATGTCCTTATTCCCAGCCCGCAGCTCCTCCACCGTATCGGCCAGAGATTCCAGCCCGGTAATCTTGTCCAGATGGGCCTTGTCCCCCACCACAATGGGCATGGCAAAGGCAGCCGGCACCGCAAAAAGCTTCCCGTCCTTCTGGTAGGCGTCCGTAACATTCCGCAGCAGCTCGCTCTCTGCGGCCTCCGCCTCCACCACGTCGGTAATGTCCAGCAGCAGGCCCTTGTTCTGATAGTTCTCAATAGGCATGCCGTCCATCAGAATAATGTCCGGCCCCTTATCCGCCATAATTTCTGTGTTCAGCTGGCGCAGGGCGTCCGACGCGGTAACCGCGCCTATATTGTCAGCATTAATGCCTGAGTGATAGGTCACCAGAATATCCTTGTGCTCCTGCTGAAACACCGCGATGGCCTGGGCAAGGGTCTCGGTCTCATAAAGAGAATAGATTTTCAGCTCCTCGGCAGGCTCCAGCTCCGCGTCCTCGTCATAGTCATAGCGGACAAAGCTGTACGTATCCTGACCCTGGTCTCCCACCCGAGTTGCCAGCAGCGCCAAAAAGCTGTGGTTCTCGGTGGTGACAAATTCTCTGCAGCTGACATTCTGCAGAGAGAGGCTGGTAAGAGGGGCTTCCATCAGCTTTTCAATGGAGACCCCGCCGGGCATGTAGCGGTAAATCCCGTTGGAGTCCACAAAGTAGTAGGCCTCCTCCTGGCCGTCGCTGTAAAGCTCAATGTACCGGCGGCTCTCCCCGCCGCCGGGGAACAGGATAGAGCCGTCCTCCTGGACCTCCGCGTCGCCCAGAATAAATTCGTTGATAGCGTCGGTGTCAAGACGCTCCTCCCAGGTTTCCAGGTCGAAGAGCCTGGCGCTGGTCTGGGTGGTCACCAGCATCGTGGCGGGGGTAAACGCCAGCCCCATAATCCACTGGTCGTTGCTTTTTCTGTCCGGCTGGATGGTGTGCAGAATCTCCCCGGTGTTCTGGTCCAGATGATAGACGATATTGGACATGGTGGTCCCCACCAGCGAGCCGTCCGCCAGAATATGCAGCCTGCTCAGGTCCGTGGCATAGGCGTCCGGGTCCTCCGGGGGCGGCGTGTCCTCCGTCATGGCAAATCCGGCGTAGAGCTCAAAGGCAGGCAGGCGCACCTCCAGCTCCCGTTCGCCGCCGTCCTTGTCCACTATAATATAGCGGGTATGGCTGTAAAACCTGTCGCCGTCCTCCACACCCTTGCTCATGGTAATAACCCTTGTGCCGTCCTGGCCATAGATCACGTTGCCCAGACTAAAGCCCTCCGACTCCATCTGCTTCATCATAGGCGACTCCAGCTCAAAGGCCTGCCAGCTCTTGCCCTGGTCCTCTGACTTCCAGAAGCCCTCGCTCCCCTGCAGGTACAGAACCCCAGCCACCTGGTTCAAGGTCCACAGGTATCCGCTGGTCTCCGGCAGCGTGAGCTTTGTCTCCACATAGCAGCCGGTGGCCACCGTGCCGGTGTCCTCCGGCTCCGGGTCCCCTGCGGTCCGGCTCTCCGCCGGCTCCTGGCCGCAGCCCGCCGCGCTGAGCAGCAGAGCGGCGCACAGCAGCAGCGCCAGAATTCTGCCCCAAGCTCCCTGGATCTGTTGTCTCCGTCCGTTCATCCTGATCACCCTTTCGTGTTTGTATTAAGAACATGATAATACACGAATCTCTAAATTGTCTCTAAAAAAGCTTAAAATTTTAAATTTTTTCGCTTTTTGAAAAACTTTTTTCATGAAATCCCGGCAAACACCCCCGCCAGCCCCTACCCCTATGTCTTGATCCAGGACCGCTAGGCCCGCGCCCCCTCCCCCAACCACCGCCATTGACAAGCGCTTCTACTGCCATTATAATATACTGTAATGAATGACGAAAGGGTGAATGCCCCATGCGCATCCTCTTGGTAGAAGACGACCAGCTGCTGGGGGAGTCTCTGAAATACCAGCTTGAGGCAGAGGGCTTTGCCGTAGACCTGTGCTCCAACGGCGAAGACGGCCTGCATTATATCCTGGAAGCCCCCTATGACCTGCTGCTTCTGGACCGTATGCTCCCCGGCACAGACGGCGTGGCCGTGCTGAAGGAGCTGCGGCGCAGAGGCTGCGCTGTGCCCGTCATCCTTCTCACCGCCCTGGGGGAGCTTGCGGACAAAATACAGGGGCTGGACGCCGGGGCCGACGACTATATTGTCAAGCCCTTCGCCTTTGGCGAGATTATGGCCCGCATCCGCAGCGTCACCCGCCGGCCCCGAGCCTGGGAGAACATCCCCCTCTTCCGCTTTGGCGACCTGACCCTCTCTCCCACAGAAAACCTGCTGAAAGGCCCTGGGGGCGACTGCCGGCTCTCCAAAAGAGAGTCCCAGCTGATGGAGGCCCTGCTCCGCAACCCCGGCCAGACTCTCCCCCGAGAGACCCTGCTGCTGCGGGTGTGGGGGCCCGACACCGAGGTAGAGGCCGGCAACCTGGATAACTACGTCCACTTCCTGCGCCGCCGCATCCGGTTCGTGAAAAGCGTGGTGGCCTTGTCCACAATCCGCGGGGTGGGCTACCGGCTGGAAGGGGTGTGAGGGGATGTTCCGCAAGCTGCACCGGCAGATGGCCCTGTTCTGCACCCTGGTCACAAGCTGCATTCTGGTTGCCATGACCGCTCTGTGTCTGTTCCTGTCAGAGCGCTCCATGCGGGAGACGCTGCGCCAGTCCTTCCTCAACCACATGACCCAGGTCATTTTTTATCTACAGGACCTGACTGTGGTGGAGGGTCCGGAGCTCACCAGAATGGAGCAGGCGCAATACATATTCTACCTGTTCGACAATGGCCTGCCCCTTCTGCACCGCACGGCAGGGTTTGCCGAAGACAAGGACCTCTGCCAGCTGGCTATGGAGACCGCCGCCCGGGACTACCAGCTGGACGTCACTTCTCCCCAAAACAACCCCCACGCCGTAGAATGGCGGCAGTTCTCCCTTCGGGACAAGGCAGGGCGGAACTACTTTGCGGCTGTGGCCGTATTTCGCCGGAGAAAGGCCGGCTGCTTGCAGGCCGTGGCTCTGTTCCCTTTGGCAAAGCAGGACAAGCAATTCAATGAGCAGCGTTGGCTTTTTGTGGGCATTGACCTGGTTGGCTGCATTATTTTTCTGATCTTCTCCTGGTTCTTTGTCAAAAAGCTGCTGCGCCCGGTTGAGGAGGCCCGGCAGAAGCAGGTTCAGTTTGTGGCGGCAGCGTCCCACGAGCTGCGCTCTCCTCTGGCGGTGATGCTCTCCAACCTCTCCGCTCTGGAAAGAGCCGGGCCACAGGAACGCCCCCGGTTCCAGAAAAACATCCAGACCGAGGGCCTGCGCATGAGCCGGTTGATTGACGACCTGCTGGCCCTGGCCAATGCCGACAGCCATTCCTGGAGCATACGCAGAGAGCCTGTTGAGCTGGACACCCTGACCCTGGAGCTCTACGAAAAGTATTCCCGCCCCGCCCGAGAGAGCGGCCTGC
Source organism: Acutalibacter sp. (assembly GCF_056800975.1). Taxonomy (NCBI): domain Bacteria; kingdom Bacillati; phylum Bacillota; class Clostridia; order Eubacteriales; family Acutalibacteraceae; genus Acutalibacter; species Acutalibacter sp. The sequence goes on along the minus strand of NZ_JBQISV010000032.1, from coordinate 18,303 downwards.
TGCTCACTGTCACTCTGCCGGAGGAGGGCCTGCCCCCCACCCCGTGCGACGGCGGACGGGTCGAACAGGCGGTGTCTGTCCTCATCAACAACGCCCTCAGCTACACGCCCTCCGGGGGGCAGGTGGACATCATCCTCTCCCAGCTCAGCGGGGGCAAAATGATGTTCACCGTCCAGGACAACGGCCCCGGCATACCGGACCAGGAAAAGCCTCTCATCTTCCAGCGTTTTTACCGGGCAGACCCCTCCCGCCAGGACCGGGAGCATTTTGGACTGGGCCTGTGCGTGGCCCAGGAGATTGCCCACCTGCACCGGGGCAAGCTGTGGGTAGAGGATACCCCCGGCGGCGGCGCACGGTTCAAGCTGATCATCTAACGCCACTTTGCCGGTGCTTCACACCATGTCTGCCAACAAAGCCCCAAACAAAGAATACCCGTCCCCACAAAGAAGCCCTTGCCCCCTGTTTGCGATGCCTCATTTTTGCCCATCCCTTTTTCTGTACCGAGTTTGTCCACAGCCCCACGCCCCCCAAAAGCAAAAGCCCGTCTGTAGAAAGGAACGCCTTTCCTCAGACGGGCTTTGTTCAACATTAAAATTGGTTATTTACGGCTGCGCCATACGGTCCTCTTCTGTCAGCCCGCGAATCACCCGGCAGGGGACCCCAGCCGCCAGGCTGCGGGGAGGCACGTCCCGGGTCACCACGCTGCCCGCGCCGATCACACTGCCCTCGCCAATGGTCACTCCGCCGCACACGGTCACATTCGCGGCCAGCCAGCAGTTGTCCTCAATGGTGATGGGCAGGGCATACTCCGGCTGAACCACCTGGCCGGTAGTTATGTCAACCTGACTTCGCTGCTCAGCCAGTAAGGGGTGCATGGGAGCCGCCAGGGTGCAGTTCGGCCCAATCAGTACATGGTCGCCAATGGTGACAGCCGCGCAGTCCAGAATCGTGAGATTGTAGTTGGCTGAAGCGCCCTTGCCCAGCCGCAGATGACAGCCATAGTCCACCCGCAGAGGCTGGGCCAGCCAACTGTCCTCCCCCATCTCCCCCAACAGCTCCTGCAAAATTCCGGCCATTTCATCAAAGGCGTCCGGCGGCAGATTGTTAAACCGGTAGGTCAGCCCCCGGGCCCTCCGGCGCATGGCAGTGAGCTCCGGGTCCCCCGGGTCGTACAAAAGCCCTGCCAGCATCCGCTCCCTGGGGGTCAGCGGCGGCAGCTTCTTTACCATAATATAGTCGTCCATCACATAGCCATGCCCAATATCTGTGGTCACGCTGTCTGTCACCACATACCCATAGTGCCGGTATATGTCAGCGGCATGGGTGTTGTGCTTGTTGACCGTCAAGCGGATCAGCTCCAAGCCCAAACGCCGGGCTTCCCGCTCCACCAGCTCAAAGGCCATACGCACCCCGCCCCGCCCCCTGGCCTCGGGCAGAAGATAGACCTTGCTCAAAAACATCTCCTCCCGGCCCTCATACCGGGGAGAAAAGCCCACAAAGCCCATCACCCTCCCATCCTCTTCCAGAGTATGGTACTGGTAGCGTTCCCGCTCCATCTGCTCCGCCACCGCATGGGGCGACTGAAATTTCTCCACCATATAGTCCACCTGACCCGGCGGGAGCAGCGGGTCATAGGTCAGGTGCCAGACCTGGCCGGCAACCTGACACATGGCGGCAATCTGCTGTTCATTCTCCACCTTTTTCAGTTGAAATCCCACATCAGTTCCTCCTTATTCCCTGTCTTCCCGCAGCGCGTCCGGCTCCGCGGAAAACTCGCTGTAGTTCCCCAAAAAGGAGAAGCGGGGCAGCTCCGCGTTCAGCCCGCAAATCAGCTCCAAAGTCTCCGGCGTGTGGATGCAGCCGGTAAAGTCCAGGTAGAAGTCATACTCAAACTCGCTGCCTGGAATGGGGCGGGATTCAATCTTTGTCAGATTCAGCCCCCCCATGGCAAACCGCTGCAACACATTATGTAAACTACCGGTCTTATGCGCCAGAGAGAAGCAGAGACTGATCTTACTGGCGTCCTCCGGCAAAATCGCCTCCCGAAAAACCGCAATAAACCGGGTGGTATTGTTCTTGACATTCTGAATCCCCTGTTCCAGAATGGTAAGTCCATACCGCCGGGCCGCCTCCGCGGAACAGATTGCCCCTGTCCCTGCCGGACGCTGCTCCGCCACCAGCTGTGCGGCTGCGGCAGTATTGCTGAACTCCTCCGACGCCAGCCCCCGGGCGGCAAGAAATTCCGAGCACTGGGACAGAGCCTGTGGGTGGGACAGCACCCGAGTAACAGGCCCGTCCCCGGCAGCCGCCAGACAATGTTCAATTTTTATGTCAACCGCCCCCACAATATAAAAGCGGTAGCGAAGAATCAGGTCGTACACCGCGTTTACCGAACCGGCAGCGGAATTCTCCACCGGCAGCACCCCAATCGCGCCCTGGTCCACCGCATGAAAGACCTGGCTGAATTCCGGGACAAAGCTCAGCTCTGTCTCACCAAACAGGCACCGGGCCGCTTGGTGGGAATAAGCCCCCTGCACCCCCTGGCACACCACCCGCCCCAAAGGAGCGGGCAGCTGCCGCCTGGCCTCCCGTTCCAGCTGCCGCAGAGGGGCGTCCTGCTCCAAAAGCCCATGCTGCCGGGCCCGGCTGATAGACATAATGCTCTGATACAACGCCGCCGCACTGCCTCCCAAGTCCCCGGCCTGCGCCCGCACCCGGTCCAAAATCTCCTGCTCCCGCTGGGGGCTCAGCACAGGCTTTCCTGCCGCGCGTTTAATCTCCGCCACCTGCCGGGAGCACTCCATCCGTTTTAAAAACAGCGGCAGCAGCTCCTGGTCGATGCGGTCGATCTCCTCCCGCTGGCAGGCCATCTGCCGCTGAAATTCCTTCTCATCCAATTCCCAGACACCAACCTTCCACACAAAAATATGGTAAACAAAATCGAAATTACGTCTCCTATCTCCGCGTTATGTCAACTAGTTGGAAAGGAGCAGGTCCAACGCAGCCACACACGCGGCCGCTTCCAACGCCGCCGCCGCCCGGGGGACAATACAGGGGTCGTGCCGCCCGGTAACCCGCAGCTTCGCGTCTGTCATAGTGCGCAGGTCCACCGTGTCCTGCTCTCTGGAAATGGAGGGGGTCGGCTTCAGCGCAGCGCGGAAAATCACCGGCATACCGCTGGTAATGCCCCCAAGAATGCCTCCCGCATGGTTGGTGCGGCAGCGCACCTGTCCGCCGTCCATATAGAACGGGTCGTTATTCTCACTGCCCAAACGCTCCGACACGGCAAAGCCCGCGCCAAATTCCAGCCCTTTGACTGCCGGAACGCCAAACACCAACGATGCAATCCGGTTCTCCACCCCGTCAAACATGGGGTCGCCCAAACCGGCGGGCAGGCCCAGAATCGCGCACTCTACCTGCCCCCCTGCGCTGTTCTGGTCCAGCCTGGCCCGCTCAATGGCCACCCGCATGGCCTCCCGCACCGAGGGCTCCACTACAGGAAAATACTCCCGGTTCAGCCGGTCCAGCGTCTCCTTGGTCAGACCCACCGGGTCAAAAGCCGGGTCGGCCCGGTCGCAGCCCGCAATCTTGACCACATGAGAGCCCACAGCCACCCCCCGCCGGTCCAGAAGCTGCCGCGCCACCGCTCCTGCGAATACCAGCGGCGCGGTCATCCGGCCGGAGAAATGTCCGCCGCCCCGCACGTCCTGAAACCCGCCGTATTTCACCTGAGCCGTGTAGTCCGCATGACCGGGCCGGGGCAGGTATTTCAGTTGACTGTAATCCTTTGGGCGTTGGTTCTGGTTCACGATCATCGCGCACAGGGGCGCACCCGTGGTCACTCCGTCCAAAAGGCCGCAGAGTACCTGGGGCTCGTCCGGCTCCCGGCGGGTGGTGGCTGTCCTGTCCTGGCCCGGCGCCCGGCGCGCCATCTGTACCAGCAGGTCCTCCCACACAATGGTTTCTCCTGCAGGCAGGCCCTCAATATTTACCCCAATGGCCTGGGTATGGCTGCCTCCAAAAATGGAAATCCGCAGCTTGTCACCCCAACTCGACGACATGAGCATCTCCTCCTAGCTTGGTGAATTCTTCATAAAAATCGGGATAGGTTTTGGTGATACTCCAGGGATGCGTCACCCGGACAGGCTCCCGGCTGCGCAGGCCGGCCCCAGCCAGAGCCATCAGCACCCGGTGGTCGTTCTGACCGTCCGCCAGCCCTCCCGCCAGGGCCTCCGCCCCGGTAATCCGCATTTCGTCCCCTAAATCCTGGGCGCTGCCCCCCAAAGCCGTAATGGCCTGCACCATAGCGGCCAGCCGGTCGCTCTCCTTCAGCCGGAGCCGCGCCCCGTTGCAGAGCCGGGTCTCCCCCTCGCTCAGGGCGGCGCAGACAGACGCGGCAGGCGCCATGTCTGTAATCTGAGACACATCCAGCGTCTGCCCCCGCAGTCCGCCAAAGGAACAGGCTGCGTTGGGATTCTGCGCCACTAAGAGATCGTCCTCCCACCAGACCGGCAGACCGAAGCCGCCAAAAACCTCAACGCAGGCCCGGTCTCCCTGCAGGGAATCCTTCCGAAGCCCCTCCAATTCCACCCGGGCCCCGGTTGGCGACAACGCCGCCATATTCAAATAAAAAGCCGCCTGAGACCAATCCCCTTCCACAATGTACTCCCGGGGCATATACCGCTGATTGCCTGGAATCTGCCAGCCCTCCCCAGCAGTCTCAACCGTCACCCCATAGTCTTTGAGGATGTCCAGTGTCATATTCACATAACCCTCTGACTCAAGGGGCGTGGTCAGCAAAAGCTCGCTGTCCCCTGGCAGCAGCGGCAGGGCCATCAGCAGCCCCGTGACAAACTGGGAGCTGATGTTTCCCGGCAGGGCATAGCGTCCGGGCGTCAGCCGGCCCTCAATTTCCAGGGGCAGCCCGCCCTCCGAGAGAAAGCCCACCCCATGGGCAGGCAGCAGCTCGCCATAAACGCCGATGGGCCGCTGGGGCAGCCGCCCTTGCCCGGTGAACCGCCAACGCCCCCCCAAAGCCCCACAGATGGGAATCAGAAACCGCAAAAGCGAGCCGGATTCTCCGCAGTCAAACTCCCCCCCCTGGGCCTGGGCCAGCTGCCGCGCCGCTGACAAAGTGGCGTTAATATCTCCGCTGGGCGCAAGCCCCTGGGGTTGGGGCCCGCCGGCCAGGGCGGCGCAGAGAATCGCCCGAATGGCGGCGGACTTGCTGGGCGGCACCCGGACTCTGCCGCCGGAAAAGCTGTGACCATATATAACCTGCTGCATGAAAAGCCTCCTGTTAGCACCCAATATCCTTGCTATTATCCTGATGATTTCTGTTTGGAGAAGGCCAACGCCTTTGCAAAGCAAAAAAGAAACGCTTCGCGCTTCAGGGCTTCTCCTTGTGTTCGTCAGAACACATGATATCACAAATCTGTTTGGAGAAGTCCGGTGCTGTGACTTGGCATCGCCAAGTCATGCGCAGCAAAAGAGAAGCGCTTCGCGCTTCAGGGCTTCTCCTTGTGTTCGTCAGAACACATTATACCATGCTTTGTGTATGCTTGCAAGAAAAAATAGCGCAGTGCGCAGTCCCCTGCCGCCAAAAAGAAAGGACCCCAGACGCTCCCCGCCTGCGGTCCTGATGAATAGTCCTTGACTGTAATGGCAATATGGTTCCGCTCCCCCTCCTTGTCTCTTTTATTCCGGGACGCTCCCCCGGATGGAATCCGCGGCAGAGCCGTCGCAGCTCCCCCCCTCTGAACCGAGGCTGTGGGTAATAATCCGGAACAGCACTGGCTTCATCTCCTCCAAGCTGCCTGGGCGCTGCTCCACCATGCAGCCATAGCACACGCTGACACACATGCTCACAATGGCGGTAAGCCAGCGGTAGAGCTCCAATTCGTCACACCCGGCCATTTCCGGGCAGGAGCGCACCACCCCGTACACCTTGGCAAAAAGAGGATGCAGCTCCCCGTCCTCCTGCAGCTCGTCCGCCCTGGGCCACTTGAGATTGTGCCGGATCAGCCGCAGCGCGAACACATTATGGCTCAGCTCCTCCAAAAGGCAGTCGGCCAACGCCAGAACCTTTTCGGTAAAGCTCACCTGCCCCAGGGTCTTCACATGGGCCAGGGCCTGGTCAAACAGCCCCTCGCTGATGCGCCAGATCAACGCCTGGGCGATGGCGTCCTTGTCCGCAAAATAGAGGTAGAACGTCCCCTTTGCCACCCTGGCCCGGGTAACAATGTTGTCGATGCTGGTCTTCCCGGCCCCCTGCTCCATAAAGAGCTCATAGGCCGCGTCCAGCAGCGCCTGCCGCTTTTTCAGCTTGTTTTCCTGCAGCTTGCCCATGGGCCTCACCATTCCTCCGCTGTTTTTCCTATATCATAACCCATCCTGGCGGAAAAGGCAAGACCCTGCTTGACTTCGGGAGTGTCCCAACCGCAGAGATATTCATCTGTGTTCCCCCCGCCCTACGGGCGGGGGGAACACGAAAAGCTCTCCGAAACGGACACTCCCCTTGCCTTCCAGTCATTTCACCTCCACTTCTTATACAAGCTCGCTGCGCAGCAGCTCCAAAAGACGCTTCTCCCGCCGGCTCACCTGCACCTGGGTCATTCCCAGCTCCGCGCCGGTGCGGGCCTGGGTCAGCCCCTGAAAATACCGCAGCTCCAGCAACTGCCTGTCCCTTGGCTCCAGCCTCTCCAGCTGCTGACGCAGGCTCAGCCGCTCTGTCAAACCCTCCTCCGGCGGGTCTATGGGCACCTCCACCTGCTCTCCCTCCGGTCCCGCAGTGAGAGAGACCGGCTGGCGCAGCGCCCCCAGAGCCAACGCCGCCCGTTCCGGCGGCACCTCCAACGCCTGAGCCAGCTCGTCGATGGTGGGGGCTCTCCCCTCCTTTTCTATCATGGCCTGCGACAGCTTCAGCACCCGCGCGGCCAGCTCCCGCAGCCCCCGAGACACCCGCATGGCGCCGCCGTCCCGGAAGAGCCTGCGAATCTCCCCCAAAATCACCGGCACCGCATAGGTGGAAAACCGCAGCCCCCGTTCCGGCTCAAACCGCTGGGCGGCCTTCACCAGCCCCAAGCAGCCCGCCTGGTACAGATCATCATACTCCAAGCCCCGGCCAGAGAACCGCCGGGCGCACAAATGTACCAGCCCCAGGTTTTCCGTGACAGTCTGGGCGCAGTCCCTTTTCTTCTCCTGCTCACTCATCTGCTTTTTTCTGAGAAAAATTCTTGGAAAGAGTCACCGTAGTGCCCCTTCCCGGCCGGGAGGACACCCGCACGCCATCGCAGAAGCTCTGCATCACCGCAAAGCCCAGGCCGGCCCGTTCCTCGCCCCCTGTGGTAAACAGCGGCTCCATGGCCTGCTCCACATCCGCAATGCCGCAGCCCTTGTCCCGCACCCGGACCACCGCCCTGCCCCCCTCAAAGAGCTTGACCGTTATGTAAACCACGCCGATTCTGTCCCCATAGCCGTGCACTACCGCGTTGGTCACCGCCTCTGATACCGCGGTGCGCAAATCGGACAAATCCGCCACCGTGGGGTCGGCCTGGGCCAAAAACGCCGCCACTGCCGCCCGGGCAAAGCCCTCGTTCACCGAGCTGGATGGAAAACTGATCTGAACCTGATTCAACAGCCGCGCAGCCATCAGCCCGCCCTCCTCTCAATAGCCGCCAGCGAGGCCACCCCCGCCAGCTCCACCATTTTGTTCAGACTGGGGGACAGACCGCACAGCACTACCCGGCCCCGCCAGGCTCCGCACAGGCGCACCCGGCCCAAAATCAGCCCGATCCCCGAGCTGTCCATAAATGGCACGTCAGAAAAATCCAGCCGCAGCATATAGGGCTTCAGCTTCTGGGCCGAGGCGTCAATGGCCTCCCTCAGCTCCCGGGCGGCATGGTGGTCAATCTCCCCGGTCAACCGCGCGGTAAGCACCCCCTCCTTATATCCAAGCTGCACGCTCATCCAGCATCCTCTCCAATCCAATGGGTTTGCCTCCATTATAGAGGCTTGTCCCCGCAAATCCCGGTGAAATTTGTTGACTAAAAAAATTTTTCCTCTGGGCCCCGGGGCTTTCTGCCGTCTCATGACGACGGAAGGGAAAGCGGCTGGCATGGCGGGCCCGGAGTCAACAGAAAAATAATTTTTTCGCCAAAGTATTGCATCCTGACCAGCGGGGTAGTATAATGAAAGCGTCATAAAAGATAACAATAAAATGGAGGAATTTGCATATGGCTTCGATTACAAAGGACACAATTATCGGCGAGATTCTGGACCTGGACCAGACCACTGCCCCCTACTTCCTGGAAATGGGCATGCACTGCCTGGGCTGCCCCTCTGCCCGGGGCGAGACCCTGGAGCAGGCCTGCGCGGTCCACGGTGTGGACGCTGACGAGCTGGTCAGCAAGATCAACGAGCATCTCAGCGGCAAATAACCGCCGCTTTCAACACCAGCCAGCGCCGCGCGGTATGGGGGTCTCTCTCAGCCGGGCGGCAGTTGGCATTTATGGAGGCTCTCATGCCAAGACCCCTGTTTACCCTCAGCCCCCGGCTGGCCGCCTGCGGGGCCCTGGTCCGCGCCGGCTCCCCTCTGATCGACGTGGGCACCGACCATGCCTACCTCCCCATCTGGCTGCTGCGCACCGGCGCCGTCCCCCGGGCTGTCTGCTGCGACATCAATCCCGGGCCCCTTCGCTCCGCCGAACACCACGCCCGACAGTACCACACGGAGGACCGGCTCCGGCTGGTGCTCAGCGACGGACTGGCCGGCCTTGGGCCTGAGGACGGAGACGACATTGTCATTGCCGGAATGGGCGGGGAGCTGATTCTGCGCATTGTGACCCTGGCCCCCTGGCTGAAGGACCCTGCCAAGCGTCTGATCCTACAGCCCATGTCCGCTGCCAGCGAGCTCCGGGCCGGGCTGTGGGAGCTGGGCTTTCCCATTCACACCGAGCGCGCCGTAGAGGACCACGGAAAGGTCTACACCGTCCTTTGCGCTCAGTACGCCGGGCCCCTTCCCCCGGTCGACCCGGTCTATCTGGAAATGGGCCGGCTGACGCCTGGAGAGCCGGCTGTGTACCGGTACGCTGTAAAAACCGTAAGGCGGCTGTTAGACCAGCTTCGGGGAGCCGAAGCCCGGGGAGAAGACGGCTCCCGGCTGCGGCAGCTGATCCGCCAGATCGTCCAACAATACGCCGTTGATTAGGAGGAAAACATGGCAAGAATTTGCGATATTTATGACGTCATCCATGCGGTAGCCCCCTTTGACAGCCAGCTGTCCTTTGACAACAGCGGCCTGCTGGTGGGCGACCCGTCCACCCCTGTCACCCGGGCCCTGCTCTGTCTGGACATTACCGAGAGCGTCATTGAAGAGGCCGCGGGCATGAACGCCAACCTGATCATCAGCCACCACCCGGTGATTTTTGAGCCCCTGCGCCGGCTCTCCGGCCGGGAGCCCGCCTGGCTGCTGGCAAGGCAGGGCATTGCCGCCCTGTGCTGCCACACCAACCTGGACCTGTCCCCTGTGTGCGGGGTCAACATTGCCTTGGCCAGCCGCCTGGGGCTGCGGAATGTCCGGCGGGAGGATGTGTTCGGAGAGGAGACTGTGCTCTTTTCCGGCGAATGCGACGCCATGGACCCAGCGGATTTTGCCCAAATGGTGCGGGACCGGCTGGGCGCGGGCGGGGTACAGTGGTTCCCCGGAGAGGGCGCGGTAAAGAAGGTGTTTTTCTGCAGCGGCTCTGGGGGCGGTGAGGCTGGGTTTGCCGCCTGCCGGGGGGCCGACGCCTTTGTCACCGGCGAAATGAAGCATCATGAGGCCTTGGAGGCAGCGCGTCTGGGCCTCACCTGCGTGGTGGCCGGGCACTATGAGACCGAGGTGGTCTTCCGGGAATTCCTGGCCGCCTACCTGAAAAAACGGGTGCCGGATACGGCGTTTCTCATCAGTAAGGCGGAAACGCCGCCCTTTGCCCATGTCTGAATCCAGGAGGGAACCCAATGACCATCCAACCCGGAACAGCAGAAGACCTTGGGGCCATCGGCCTGCTCTATGAGGAGCTGAACGCCCGCATGGCTGCGCTTCAGCCAGACAATTTTCGTCCTGCCAGACAGAACGACGCCTGGATTCTCTCCCAGCTGACAGAGGAAAACAGCGACTTTTTAACCGCCCGCACCAACGAGGGGACAGTCATCGGCTTTGCTCTTGTGCAGTTTCGGGACACCCCCGACGTCCCCAGCTTTATTCCCCGCCGGTATACCTATCTGATGGACCTGGTGGTAACCGAGAGCTGCCGGGGCCAGGGCGTCGGCAAGGCGCTGTTGGCGGAGGTGGAGCGCTGGGCCAGAGCCTGGGGCTCGGAGTTTATCGAGCTGGGCGTGCTCAGCGAAAACACCGCCGCCCTACGGGTATACGAAAGCTGCGGCTATACCGAGCGCAGAAAGGTCATGGGGCGCAGCCTGAACTAATACGGAAAGGAAAACATATCATGGCACTTGACGGGGCGTTTTTGCGCCATATCAAAAAAGAATTGGAGGGCGTTCTGCTGGAAGCCCGGGTGGACAAAATCCATCAACCCAACCGGGAGGAGCTGGTCATCGCCTTTCGCAGCCGCGAAACCGCCTGCAAGGTGCTGTTCTCCGCCCGGGCCAACAGCGCCCGGGTCCACCTGACCCAGATTGCCCTGGAGAACCCCAAGCAGCCCCCCATGCTGTGCATGCTGCTGCGAAAAAAGCTGCTGGGGGCCAAGCTCACGGCCATTCGCCAGCCGGAGCTGGAACGGCTGCTGCATTTTGACTTTGACTCCATCGACGAGCTGGGCGACCATGTCACCCTGACCCTGACCATGGAAATCATGGGACGTTACAGCAATATTATGTTAACCGGACCCGACGGAAAAATCATTGACGCCCTGAAGCGGGTAGACGCGGAGATGAGCTCTCAGCGATTGGTGCTGCCTGGACTTCCCTATCAGCTGCCGCCTCCCCAGGACAAGCTGTGTATGCTCACCGTCGGCCCTTCGGAGCTCTCCGCCGCGCTGAAGGCTCTGCCCAGAGACATGGAGCTCTCCAAAGCTCTGCTGACCGTGCTGCAGGGGGTGTCGCCGGTGGTCTGCCGGGAGCTGGCCCACCGGGTGGGCCGGGGAAGGGAACTTACCGCCTTTACACTGGATGAGGAGCAGCAATTCCGGCTCAGCTACTTTTACCAACGCTGGCGGGAGACTGTGGAGCAGGTCAGCGGCACACCCCACATGGTGGTAAACCTGCAAAAAAAGCCGCAAGACTTTTCCTTTACAGACATCCAGCAGTACGGGACCTCTGCGGTGGTGCGGCAAGCGGAGAGCTTTTCACAGCTGCTGGACCAGTTCTATCTGGAACGGGACACCCTGGAGCGTATGCGGGTGCGGGAGCAGGACCTGCTGCGGCTGCTGGGCACCCACTCCGAGCGGCTGGCCCGAAAAATCAACGCCCAAAAGGCCGAGCTGGAGCAGTGCGCCCAGCGGGAGAGCCTGCGGGTGGCCGGCGACCTGTTAAGCGCCAACCTTTACAGCTTGGAGAAGGGCAGCTCTCAGGTCCAGTTAGAGAATTTTTACGCAGACCCGCCTGCCCCCCTGACCATTTCCCTGGACCCGGCGCTCACCCCCAACCAGAACGCGCAGAAGTATTATAAGGAATACCGCAAAGCAAAAACTGCGGAGGAGAAGCTCAACGAGCAAATCGACCTGGCGGGAAAAGAGCTTGTCTACCTTGATTCTGTCCTGGACGCCTTAGCCCGGGCGGAAAACGAGCGGGACCTGGCGGAAATCCGGGCGGAGCTCAAGGAGCAGGGGTACATCCGCTCTCTCCGCAGCAAAAAGGAGAAGCCCGCCGGCGTCAGTGAACCTCTCAGCTTTACAACTTCCGACGGCTTTACCGTGCTGGTGGGCCGCAATAACCGGCAGAATGACAAGCTGACCTTAAAGCTTGCCAACAACAATGACGTCTGGTTTCATGTCAAAAACACACCTGGCTCCCACACCGTGCTGGTGACAGATGGGCGAAGCCCTACCCCCACCGCGATGGAGGAGGCGGCAGTGCTGGCCGCTCAGCACAGCAAGGCCAAGGGCTCCGGCCAGGTGCCGGTGGACTACACCCAGGTACGGCATGTAAGCAAGCCCCAGGGTTCCCGCCCGGGCATGGTGGTTTATGTCAACTACAAGACGATTTATGTTAACCCTACAGAATAGCCCACCGAAAAGAAAATAGAACTGCCGCCACTGAAAATCTGAGTCCAAATGAAACAAAAAACCCCCGCGAACCCATTCACTGTGTTCGCGGGGATTTTTTATAGCGCGTTCCTGGAATGAAGAATCCACTTTGCCCGGTCTCTGGGGTCCAGGCCCCGGCGCTTGGCGGTTTTGCCCAATTCCAGCGGGCAGGGCTCATAGCCGGAGAAGCGTGTGCTGAGCGCCCCCCGCCCCCCGGTGAGACTGCCAAATTCCACAGGATAGCTGAGAGACTCCGCCACCGGCACTCTTGCCTCCATGGTCAGCTCTGTCTTGTGAATGACCGGGGGCTCAAAGCTCCCCCGCATCGCCAACACATCCCGAATCAGCCGGCCCGCGTGCTCCTCGCCGGCGCTCATGCGCAGGGTGGTCATGGGCTCCAACAGCGTGCAGCCGGTGTTTTCCAGGCCGTTCATCAAAGCCATGGGGGTGGCAGTGAAAAAGTCCAGGGGATGGGTGTGGATCAGATGGTGGCTGCCCCCGGTAAGGGTGATTTTCAGGTCAGTGACCTCCCAGCCGTACAGCCCCTGCTTCAAGGCCCCGGGCAGCGTCTGGGCAATGTGGGACTGGTAGCGGGACAGAATCACCCTGTCCCCCACCGCCGACTCAAACTGAAAGCCAAAGCCCCTCTCCCTGGGCTCAATGTCAAACTGGATACAGGCCCAGCAGGGCTTGGGCCAGGTGTAGTTTTCTATGCCCACCCCGGCCTTTGCAGGGGTCTCTTTATAAATGACAGAGGGACTGTCAAACGCCGCTTCCAGCCCAAACCGGTCCTGAAGAAAAGCGGCAATCACCTCCAACTGGATCATGCCTGTGATCTTGATGTACAGCTCTCGCTCCTCCGGCTCCCATTCCATATCCAGAAGCGGGTCCTCCTCCGTCAGCTCCCCCAAAGCCTCCACCAGCTCAGTCAAACGCTCCGGCGCCTTTGGAAACACCTGCACCTTCAGCAGAGGCGCCGTCAGACTGACCTCCCGAAAGAGGGCCTCCTCCCCAATCACATCCCCGGTCCGCACCTGAGAGAGGCCGTACAGCGCGCCAATGTCCCCGGCAGCCAGACGGCCCATGTCCGCCTGCCGGTTTGCCAGCACCCGGCGGATCTGGGTCACCTTCTCCACCTGGCTCCTGCCCCGCAGAGGGACCGGGTCCCGGTTGGCAATGCTGCCAGAAAACAGCCGCACATGAGCAGCCTTCCCCATGCTCTTTTCATGCTCCACCTTATACACCAGACCAGAAAGAGGACCGTCCTCCTGCCGGGAGGCCTTGGGCAGCAGACAAATCCCGTCCAGCAGCTCCCCAACGCCAATACCCAACGCCGCCGCCCCCAGGTAGACAGGGAAAGCCTGCCGGGCGGCAATTTTCTCTCTCAACGCCCGCCCCAGCACAGGCAGGGGGACCGGGCGGTCCTCCAAAAAGCAGGCCTCAGCCTCTGGGTCGCTGTCCACCGCCAGCTCAGTCAGACGGTCGTTGAAAGGGCCCTGCTCCCAGTCCAGAGGGAACACCTGGCAGGCGCGGGTCTGAGCTGCCTCCCAGCGTTCCATCACCACCAGATCCGAAGAAAACCGGGCCGTCAGCTCCTCAAGCAACGCCTGAGGCTCCGCCCCCACCCGGTCCAGCTTGTTGACAAAGAGCAGCGCCGGCATATTCAGCCGGCTCAACGCCTCCCACAGCAGCTCTGTCTGCCCCTGAATCCCCTCAGAGGCCGGCACCACCAGCACCGCGGCGTCCAACACCGAGAGGCTTCGCTGGACTTCCCCGGCAAAGTCCACATGACCGGGGGTGTCGATCAAATTGATCTGGGTGTCCCCCCAAAACAGCCGGGTAGAGGAGGCCTTGACAGAGATGCCCCGCTGACGCTCAATGTCCAGCCAGTCAGTCTGGGCGTCCCGGCCATCTACGCTGCCCAGGGTGCGCAGCTCCCCCGCCGCGTAGAGAAGCTGCTCGGTGAGGGTGGTTTTCCCCGCGTCCGCATGGGCCACAATTCCAATGTTGATGATATCCTTCATATCGGCCTCCTGGTCTTCCGCCTGTCTCCGTGTCAAAAATTCAGGTATATTGTATAATACCCGAGGCGTTCTGTCAAGGCGTTGACAAAGACAAAAAGAGCACCCCCGCCACTACAACGAAAACCGCAAATTCCTTTTCCCAACCCATACTTTATAATCAGTACCGTGTACACTTCCCCCGGCTGTCAAACCCAAATTTGAGGACCCCGCCACACACAGCCTGAACCAAAAAGACCCGACAGCGTTCTTCTCCGCTGCCGGGCCTTTACAAAGCCTGCATATATCCTATTATGGTAAGAATTGGGCTACCCCAGCTACTCCTCCGGTGTCTGACTGCCAGAGGGTGTGCCATCCGACTCCTGACCATCCGAAGACCCATCGCCCGGTTCCTGACCGTCCGAGGACCCGTCGCCCGGCTCCTGACCATCCGAGGACCCGTCGCCCGGCTCCTGACCATCCGAGGACCCGTCGCCCGGCTCCTGACCATCCGAGGACCCATCGCCCGGCTCCTGACCGTCCGAGGGCCCGTCGCCCGGCTCCTGGCTCTCCATCCAGTCCGCAAAGGCCATCAGCACAACCGCCGCCTGAGCCCGGCTGGACCGCTCCTCAGGCAGGAACGCACCCCGGTCGTTGCCAGAGAAAAGGCCGGTTGCTGTCATCTGCTCCACCGCCCTCAGGGCCCAGCCCGCAATCCTCGCCCGGTCGGTATACTTCTCCGCCGCTCCGGCGCTGTCCGGCAGGGTAACGCCCCGAGCCCGGATCAGGTTGGCAAAAATCAGGCTCATCTCCTGCCTGGTAATGCTCCGCTCCGGCCGGAAGGTGCCATCTGGAAAACCGGTAGCCAGCCCTCTGTCATACGCCCAGGCAACAGCCTTGGTGTAGTATTTGCCCTGCGCCACATCCGAGAAGGGCATGGCCCACACCGTCTCCTGGTCCACGCTTTCCCCGGACCACTGGAACAGCATGGTCATCAGCTGGGCCCGGCTCACCGAATCGCCAGGGGCAAAGCGCCCGCCGCCAACTCCGCCCAAATACCCGGCAGACACAGCCCGGTCCAGCTGCTCATAATACCACTGTCCCTTCCATACGTCCCGGAAAAAATTGCCCCGGCTGGAATAGGAGGCCCGAACCGCAGGGCTGTCCAGCCAGCCCTCTTTACCGGCATAGACGCTGATCTCCGTACCCGGCTCCAGAGCCACAGGGCCGGTATACAGGCCCGCCTCCCCATTCAGAACACAGGTAACAGCCGCCCCCGGCGTATCGCAGGTAACTGTCAGCACACCCTCTGTCACGTCAATACGGGGTGTGGCCGTCACCGGCATGGTGAGGGCCTTGGAAACTGTGTCGCTTTTGCCGCCGTTCATGTTAAAAGCCGCCACCGCCCGCACCGTGCAGGGGGTCGACGCCAGAAATGGCCCGGAATAGCGTTTGCTGGCCTGATTCAGGGCCTTGCCGTCCGTACTATAGTAAATACTGGCCCCGTCCTGGGCGGTTATGGTGACACGGTACTGGCCTCCCTCCGGCACAGCGGAGATCACCGGCGCCTTCACCGGCCCCAGATCGCTGCCCTTGGGGGCGCAGCGGGTGACCTGCACCCCATTGCGCAAAGCCGTGCCCCGGCGGCGAAACAGCTCATTGATGGTGACAAACTCATAGCCCCGGGCCTGAAGAATATCGATTGCCGCCAGCGAACCGGGAATGGTGGTGGCATGAATGTCATGCACCAGAATAATGTCCCCGTCGCTGGTGCTGCCCACAATGCGGTTTTTCACTGTCTCCGCATTCCGATACAGCCAGTCCTGGGGGTCCACCGCCCACATGGCCAGAGGAGCCCCCACCGCCCTTAGGGTGGCGGCAGTGCCGCTGCCATAGGGGAGCCGCACCATGTAGCCGGTCCCCTTGCCGCAGGCCCGGTCAAGCACCGCGTTGGTGCGCTGAACCTGGCTCTGCACCCCATACTCGGAGAGATTGGCCAGGTTGCTGTGGTCATAGCTGTGGTTGGCAATCTGGTGCCCCTCCTGATAGGCCCGCTCCACCACAGCCGGGTAGCGGGCCGCGTTGGAGCCCAGCATAAAAAAGGTTGCCTTGACTCCCCGGGCCTTCAGCCCATCCAGCAGCTGATCCGTATAGGGGCCGGGGCCGTCGTCATAAGTAATCGCCGCCAGCTTTTTGCCGGCATACCGCTCAGCCTCCTCCACACTCTCCGGCTGAGCGGCTATTTCTTCCTCCCCCTCTGGGGCGGGCGGGGCCTCCGTCTCAGGCCTCTGGTCCGCCGCCTCCATTTCCGCCATAACAGGCGCTGCCTCCTCTGCCCCGCTGGCGGGCAGGGCAAAGCTCACTGCCAGCACAGCCGCCACCAGCAGCATAGAAATCCATCGCTTCATTTTTCCTGTCTCCATTCCCCGTTGAATTGTGTTCGCATCCCCGCTCAGCCCTGGGCCTGATAGACCAGCCTGCCGTCAATCAGGGTCGCCAGGGTTTTACACTGTACATCCCGCAGAGGGTCCCCCTGGTAGATGACAATGTCCGCGTCCTTGCCAGACTCCAGACTGCCCACCCGGCTGCTGATGCCCACAATCTCCGCCGGGTTTATGGTGACAGCCTTCCAGGCCTCATCCTCCGGCAGACCCGCCTGCATGGCAAGCCCCGCGCACAAAGGCAGATACCGCAGCGGAATCACCGGCGCGTCGGTGATAATGGCGATTTTCGCCCCGGCCTCCACCAGAGCCCGGGGGGTGTCCCAGGACTTTTCCTTCAGCTCAAACTTGGACTTGTTGCCCAAAGTGGGCCCCACCAGACAGGGCCTGCCCTCCTCAGCCAGCTCCTGGGCAATGAGATGCCCGTCGGTGCAGTGGTCCAGGGTAATGTCCAGCCCAAACTCCTTGGCTACCCGCAGGGAGGTAAAAATGTCGTCGGCCCGGTGGGCGTGGGACTTCAGGGGAATCTCATGGCGCATCACCGGGAGCATTGCCTCCAGCTTCTGGTCATAGGCCGGCTTTTTGTGGTTTTCCGGGTCCTGCTTCCAGGCGTCCAGCTCCTCCATGTAATTCTGCGACTTGGCCAGCAGCTCCCGCAGCAGAGCGGCCGTGCCCATGCGGGTCATGGGGGCCTTCTTCTGTCCGCCATAGCAGCGCTTGGGGTTTTCGCCCCAGGCAATCTTCATGGCGGCAGGGTTCTTCACCACCATATCGTCCACCCGCTTGCCCCACAGCTTCACCGCCAAAAAGGTGCCCCCCACCACATTGGCGCTGCCCGGGCCAGTGACAGCCGTGGTCACCCCATGGCTGTAAGCGTCAAAAAAGGCCTCGTCCATGGGGTTCAGGCCGTCGATGCCCCGCATCTGGGGGGTGACAGGGTCGGTCATCTCGTTATAGTCCGCGCCCTCAAAGCCAATGGCCTCCTCGTCCAGGCCGATATGGCAGTGGGCGTCCACAAAGCCGGGGGCCACCAGCCCTCCCGCCGCGTCAATGACCTGAGCGTCCGCCGGAGCGTTCACCGTCTCGCCCACAGCCACAATCTTCCCGCCGTCAATCAGCACCTGCCCCTGGGGAATGTCCGGGCCGGCCATGGTTTTAATCCTGCCGTTCTGAATCAGTATCATTCTCTCTCGCCTCTTAATGTTGGTTTCCGGTACAGAGCCGGTAACCATATCATACCAAGTCTGGGAGGATTTTGCAATGGGGGTAACAAAAACTTACATGATTACGCAAAAACGCCCGGAGCTGCTTTCTCTCCGGGCGCGTTTGCTATTCAATGCCGTACTTTTTAATAAAGTCCAGTGCGTTCTCCACCCAGTGGGGGTATTGCAGCCCGGCGCGCACATCGTCAGGAGAGATATAGGCCCCATCCATCACAGCCTGCTCCATGGCTTCAACCACCATTGCCTCCCGTGTATAGGGGTCGGCCATGTACCTTTCAAACTCAATATTCATCTTGAAATCCACACCGCCGACAGCCCCTTTATAGAAAAAGCTTCCCTTGCCCAGCAGTTCGCCAATCCGCTCAAAGCACGCCAAACCCTCCCGCATCTGGTC
>NZ_JBQISV010000031.1:0-23663 GCF_056800975.1 Acutalibacter sp. | reverse complement strand
GCCGGAGGGACGGGTCTTTTGCCGTCCTGCTGCGTTAAAAAATCTTGAAATACGGCAAGTATTCCTGCGATTTTTTGCCTTGCAGGGCGACAAAATCCCTCTCCCCTCTGGCATCCTCCGCCTATGAATACAGGTTCTAAGGCTGTGAAACCATTCCTACAAATCATTAGCGAGGAGGACTATACTATGAATAAACTGGCGCGTACTCTGGCATGGGTCGCTGCGGGCGCTCTGACCGGGGCCGGTCTGGCAAAGCTTCAGAAAATGCGGGCAAAGCGGCAGGAGGAGGCCCGGGAGCTGCGTTTTGGGGGCACCCGGACGCTGGAAACCCCGCGGCTGATTTTGCGGCGGTTTACCCTGGACGACGCGGCGGACATGTATGAAAACTGGGCCAGGGACCCGGAGGTCACCCGATTTTTGACCTGGCAGCCCCATGAGGATGAGGACCAGACCTACAATACTTTAGAGGGCTGGGTGGACCAGTATGAGAAGGGGAACTATTATAACTGGGCCATTGAGCTGAAGGAGCTGGGAGAGCCTATTGGCAACATCTCGGTGGTGGCCCAGAACGAGAAGGTGCGCCAGGCCCATATCGGCTACTGCCTGGGCCGGGAATGGTGGCACCAGGGGATTATGACCGAGGCCCTGCGGGCGGTGATCCCCTATCTGTTCCAGGAGGGGTATCTGCGCATTGACTCCCGGCATAATGTGGACAATCCCCATTCAGGCGGGGTGATGAAAAAGGCGGGGATGCGGTATGAGGGCACCCTGCGTCAGAACGGCTGGGACAATTCCGGGGTGCATGACGAGGCGCTTTACGCCATTCTGGCGGAGGAATATAAGGGAAGCGAGGGCGGTATATGAGGCTTTGCGGCGCGGACATTATTGTAAAGACCATTATTGAGCAGGGCGTTGAGGTGGTGTTCGGCTACCCTGGGGGGCAGATTATCAATGTGTACGACTCGCTGTACAAGTACCGGGACCAGCTGCGGCATGTGCTCACGGCCCACGAGCAGGGCGCTGCCCATGCCGCCGACGGCTATGCCCGGGTGAGCGGCAAGCCGGGCGTGGTGATTGCCACCAGCGGCCCTGGGGCCACCAACCTGGTGACAGGGATTGCCAACGCCTATCTGGACTCGGTGCCCATGGTGGCTATTACGGGCAACGTCCCCAAGCCCCAGCTGGGCACGGACAGCTTTCAGGAAATTGACATTACGGGCATCACCTTGCCCATTACCAAGGACAACTATATTGTGGAGTGTGTGGAGGACCTGGCGGACACCATCCGCAAGGCTTTCCGCATGGCCATGTCCGGCAGGCCGGGGCCGGTGCTGGTGGACGTGCCCAAGGACATTCAGATTGCGCAGTGCGAGTATGAGTCTCAGCCCCCGGTGCGGCCGGAGCCGCCCTTTGCCGCCAAGGACATCCGCATTCAGGAGGCGGCGGCCTGCATCAACGAGGCCAAAAAGCCCTTTATCTATTTTGGCGGGGGAATGCTCAATTCCGGGGCGGAGGAGGAGCTGCTGGCCCTGTCGGACAAGATTTCGGCCCCCATGGGCTGCTCCTTTATGGGCATCTCTGGGGTAGCCACCCAGCACCCCCGCTTTTTGGGAATGCAGGGGATGCACGGGCACTATGCCTCCTCTATGGCCATGCACCACGCGGACTGCATCATTGCCCTGGGCGTGCGCTTTAACGACCGGGTGACAGGAAACCGGGAGAAATTTGCCACCAAGGCCCGGATTGTCCACATTGACGTGGACGGGGCGGAGCTGTCGAAGAACGTCTCCCCTGCCCACGCCCTGCGGGGGGATTTGAAGCTGACCCTGCAGAAGCTGCTGCCCCTGCTGGACGCCCACCAGCACAGCGCCTGGAACCAGGCTGTGGAGCAGCTGCGCAATGACGAGCGGTGGTCCTTGGACCGCCGGGAGGGGATGACGCCCAGAAATATTCTGCTGGCGCTGAACCGCTTTACCGGCGGCGTGCTGCCGGTGGCCACGGACGTGGGCCAGCACCAGATGTGGGCGGCTCAGAGCCTGGACTTCTGCAAGCAGCGGCGGTTTGTTTCCAGCGGAGGCCTGGGCGCCATGGGCTTTGGGCTGGGGGCGGCCATTGGGGCCCAGATTGCCGCGGCGGAAAAGAAGCCCGGGGAGCACGGGGTGCTGATTACCGGGGACGGAAGCTTTGGCATGTGTCTGAACGAGCTGGCTACGGCGGTGCATGAGCAGATTCCCTTGGTGATTGTGCTGATGAACAACGGGGTGCTGGGCATGGTGCGCCAGTGGCAGACCCTGTTTTTTGACAAGCACTACTCCAACACCGTGTTGGACCGGCAGACGGATTTTGTGGCCCTGGCCCAGGCCTTTGGCGCGCAGGGCGTGCGGGCAACGGACCTGGCTCAGCTGGACGCGGCCCTGGAGCAGGCCTTTGCCGGGAAGGGGCCCTTCCTCATTGAGTGCCTGATTGACAAGGACGAGTTTGTGCTGCCCATGCTGCCTCCGGGGGGAAGCATGGACGATATCATTGTAAAGGTGGGTGACTGACATGCCGGGATTCACGTTAGCTGTTCTGGTAAAAAACGAGTTCGGGGTGCTGAACCGGGTGACCAGCATGTTCCGGCGGCGGCGGTTCAACATTAAGAGCCTCAGCGTCAGCGAGACCGAGTCGGACACCAAGTCCCGGATCACCATTGCCTCGGATGGAGGCGGGCGGGGGAAAAACCAGCTGATCGACCAGCTTTACAAGCTGCCGGTGGTGATCTCCATCATGGAGGTGAAGGAGGAGGAGGCCATTATCAGCGAGCTGCTGCTGCTGAAGGTGGAGAACCACCCGGAGCTGCGCAGCGACGTCCACGCCGCCGCCGAGGCCTTTGGGGCCAAGATTGTGGACTACACCCGGGACTCGGTGGTGCTGCAGATGGTGGGCAGCTCACGGAGCATTGACGCCTTTATTGAGGTGATGCAGGACTATACCGTGCTGGAAATCTGCCGCACCGGCGTGATCTCTTTGGAGCGGGGAAGCATCACCATAGAAAAGCGCACGGAAATCTATTGAGAAACGGAGTGATCTTTGGATGATTGAGCTGACCTGGCTGGGGCATTCCTGCTTTCGGGCCCAGTGCGGCGCGTATGCCCTTGTGCTGGACCCCTTTGCCCCTGGCAGCGTGCCGGGGCTGGAGGACATCCATCAGACGGCCCAGGGGGCGCTGTGCAGTCATGAGCACCATGACCACAACTACCGGGAGGGGGTTGTCCTGGCTGACGGAAAGAGCGAAATAGACGTTCAGAGCTATCCCTCTTTCCACGATGACTGCCAAGGAGAGAAGCGGGGGCCCAACCTGATTCATGTGCTGGAGGGCGGGGACGTGCGGGTGGCCCACATGGGCGACATTGGCTGTATGCCCTCGCCGGAAGTGTTGGAAGCCCTTCACGGGGCGGACGCTTTGCTGATTCCTGTGGGGGGACACTACACGGTAGGGCCCCGGGAGGCCATGGAGATTGTAAAGGCGGTGGAGCCCAGGGTGGTGGTTCCCATGCACTACCGGTCGCCGGAGTTTGGCTTTGACGTGCTGGGGCCGGTAGAGGACTTTCTGGCCCTGTGCGGAGACTGGCGCAGGGCGGAAGGAAACCGGATTGAGATCAGCAAGGACACCCAGCCTGGCGTGGTGGTATTGCAGTACCGCAGGCAGGCATGAGGACGGCGGGGCTCAGTCTGGAAGCCCTGACAGAGGAGAACCTGGCTCTGGCCCGGTCGATTGACCGGGGGGATGTGAGCGAGGACTTTGTGGACACGGTTGAGACCCTTTGGGAGCTGACCAGCTGGGGCCGGGAGCGCCGCTGCCTGGGGCACAGCTTTCTGGCCATGGAGGAGGGGCGGTGCGTGGGCGTGATTCTGCTGGGGGAGGCCATCCCCTGGGAGACGGACCCGCCGGAAATGGCGGCGGAGCCCTTTTACCGGCTGATGGGCTTTGTGGTGGACCGGCGCTGCCGGGGCCGGGGGCTGGGAGGCAGGATTCTGGATTTGGCGGTGGAGCGGGTTTTTCGGGACTTTGGGCCCCGGCCCATTGCGCTGGGGGTGCACAGGGATAATCTGGGCGCGGAGAGGTTCTATCTGCGGCGTGGGTTTGTGAAAACCCGGTATATGGAGGGGGACGACTGGTATTTGATCCGGCGGCTGGGGCGGTAGCTTTGGGGTGGGTGTCTTATGACGCGTGACCTTGGACTGGGACTGCATGTGCCCCGCTAGAGAGGCTTATGGCACTGGATTGCTGTTGTCACACTTAGGGCTGGGGTAATTTCAGTATTGCCTCTGTTCTGTACGGAGGGCCTGAAGGAGTCGGGAAACATAATTTGGCAAGTACCGAAAGGTATCACATAAATTTTTGAAAAGAGGTTTTTTGTTATGGCAAGGATTTTCTATCAGCAGGACTGCGATTTGCAGCGGCTCAGCGGCAAGACGGTGGCTATTATCGGGTACGGCTCTCAGGGCCATGCCCATGCCCTGAACCTGAAGGACAGCGGCGTTGACGTGATTGTGGGCCTGTATGAGGGCAGCAGGAGCTGGGCAAGGGCTGAGAGCCAGGGGCTGAAGGTGATGACCTCCGCCGAGGCTGCCAAGGCTGCGGACATTATTATGATTCTCATTAACGACGAGAAGCAGGCCAAGCTCTACAAGGAGAGCATTGAGCCCAATCTCACTGAGGGCAAGACTTTGGCCTTTGCCCATGGGTTCAACATCCACTTTGGGTGCATCAAGCCCCCCAAGAATGTCAACGTGATTATGATCGCCCCCAAGGGCCCCGGCCACACGGTGCGCAGCGAGTATCAGGCCGGCAAGGGCGTACCCTGCCTGATTGCTGTAGAGCAGGACGCCACCGGCGACGCCTGGGACCTGGGCCTAGCCTATGCCCTGGGCATTGGCGGCGCACGGGCCGGAGTGCTGGAGACCACCTTCCGCACGGAGACGGAGACGGATCTGTTTGGTGAGCAGGCGGTGCTGTGCGGCGGCGTGTGCGCTTTGATGCAGGCAGGCTTTGAGACCCTGTGCGAGGCTGGGTATGACCCCCGCAACGCCTATTTTGAGTGCATTCACGAGATGAAGCTGATTGTGGACCTGATTTATCAGAGCGGGTTTGCGGGGATGCGGTATTCTATCTCCAACACCGCGGAGTATGGCGACTATGTCACCGGGCCCAAGATCATCACCGAGGAGACCAAGAAGACCATGAAGAAGATCCTCAGCGATATTCAGGACGGTACCTTTGCCAAGGACTTTTTGCTGGATATGTCTGAGGCCGGGTCTCAGGTGCACTTTAACGCCATGCGCAAGCTGGCCAGCGAGCATCCTGCGGAGAAGGTGGGCGAGGACATCCGCAAGCTGTACAGCTGGAGCGACGAGGATAAGCTAATTAACAACTGAGGCTGTTGGGGAGTGTTGGATGATGGACAAGGAGCTGACGGTCATCCCGTATCTGACCTTTAACGGGAGCTGTGAGGAGGCTGTCAATGTCTATATGGCCGCTTTTGGCGGGGAAATCTACGATATGTCCCGCTGGGACCAGCAGAGCTGTGAGAATCCCCGGCAGGTTGGAAAGGTCATGCACATGGAGTTCCGGCTGGGCGGCACCCGCATGGGGGCTGGGGACAATTTCGACTTTTGCGGGGGAAATATTCCTATCAGGCTGATGGTGCACATGGCCTCTATGGAGGAGGCGCGGCGCGCTATCGATACCCTGGCCCAGGACGGCGGGGCTGTTCTCTCTCCCCTGCGCCCCCACCCTGCCCCGGATGACGGCGGCTGCGGCTCTATGACCCGGGACCGGTTTGGATATCTTTGGATCGTCACCTGCCCGAACCCGGAGAAACAGTAAGGAGGCCATTGATGATGCCTGAGGAAGAGAGCCTTGCCCAGCAAAGGCAGCTGTTTGACATTTACAGCGGCATTCTGTTTAACAATCAGGACTTCGGCTCTGGGAAGCAGGAGAAGATTACTTATGTCTTTGACTGCCCGGAGTATCAAGCCCTGATGGAGAAATACCATATCGGGCAAATTGCCGGGGAGGGCACTGCTTTCCAGCGGGCTGAGCGGCTGTTACATTGGATGTCGCCCAGGCTGAAGCATAAGCCGGATTATGACAACCATGTGCCCATGAACGCCCTGGATTTGCTGGACTACAGCCTGGACAGGCCGGAAAACGGCATGAACTGCCGGAATAAGTCGGTGATTCTCACCGAGTGCTGCCTGGCCCTGGGGATTTATGCCCGGCGGGTGTACATCATGCCCTACTCTCCTTATGATATGGACAACCATGTGGTGACGGAAATCTACGACCCGGAGCTGGAAAAGTGGGTGATGCTGGACCCCACCACGGACGGAATCTTTTTTGACGGGCAGGGCGCGCCTCTCTCCCTGTTGGAGCTGCGGGAGCGGTTTGCCGCCCATAAGCCCGCCGCCTTCACCGGAAGCGAGAAGGAGGAGGAGATGAACGCCTATATTGCCAAGAACCTGTTCCGCTTTATGGTGGACGGGGACAATGGCTTTGGGCTGGCAGACAAGCGGACCCTGTATGTTACGCCCGCCGGCTACCGGGTTAAGGAGAACCAGCTGGCCGCTATGGAGTACCGTTTGGGAGAGATTCCCCCGGACGCTATGCGGCTGCACAAGCTGTTTGCCGACATGCTGGAAAGGGCCCGGGAAAAGCCGGAGCCGGAGGCCTGGGACATCAGTCTGATGGAGGGGAAGCCATGAAAAGATTTTTGGGGTTGGCCCTTGCCCTGTGCCTGATCCTGGGGCTGAGCGGGTGTCAGGTGATTACCCGCAGAATGATGGAGACGGAAGTGGAAAATGAGACCTCTGCCGGTGAGCCGGCCCTTTATGCCCACAGCCTGGAGCTGGCGGGGCTGCTGGAGGAAATGCTCCGCTCGCCGGAGTATTTTGAGCTGATGGGCGGCTCGCAGGGGGTCTCTGACCTGATCATCCCCTTGATGCGCTCGGATTTGTCCCAGCCGGAGAGCGCCTACCTGATTACCCTCTCGGAGGACGCGCTGCCGCTGCTGATGGACACAGCGGAGGTGGACATGGAGGATTTCTCCCCCGGGCTGCGGAAGTTCTTGGAGCGCAGGATGTTCCAGTCCATGCCCACCATTCTGAACTCCCAGCAGGGGGCCGAGACCCTGGCCGCGGCCAGCATTCTCACCGTGTCCCAAGCCTGGGCCGGGGAAAGCCTGGAGGAGAGCTGCTATCTGGTACTCCACTACCCGGACGCCTGCCCGGTGATGGCGTCCTTCTGGGGCGGGGACGGGCTTATGGAGGGCACGGCCACGCTGCTGATTGGCGCAGCCCTGGATGAGGATTCTGTGCAGGGCGTGGCGGCGCTGTTCCAGCAGCTGGGCATGGACGGCATACAGGTGAAACAGCTGGAAATAAACGAAGACTGACTGCTCAGGGTGGGGCCTCTGCCCTGCCCTGTACTTTTTTTGCAAGGAGAATCAAGTATGGTAAGCGACAACATTAAGCTGAGCCCTCAGAATGCCCCCCACCGGGCGTTGTATCACGCGCTGGGGCTGACCGAGGAGGAGATTGCCCGGCCCCTGGTGGGCGTGGTGAGCTCTTATAATGAGATTGTGCCGGGGCATATGAACATTGACAAGATTGTGGACGCGGTGAAGCTGGGCGTGGCCATGGCCGGGGGTACGCCTATCGTCTTCCCTGCCATTGCGGTGTGCGACGGCATTGCCATGGGCCATGTGGGGATGAAATACTCCCTGGTGACCCGGGACCTGATTGCGGACTCTACCGAGGCCATGGCTCTGGCCCACGGCTTTGACGCTTTGGTGATGGTGCCAAACTGCGACAAGAACGTCCCCGGCCTGCTCATGGCCGCTGCCCGGCTGAACCTGCCCACGGTGTTTGTCAGCGGCGGGCCCATGCTGGCGGGGCGTGTGGATGGGCGGAAGACCAGCTTCTCCTCCATCAGCGAGGCGGTGGGAGAGTTTAACGCGGGGAAAATCACCGAGGAAAAGCTGCGGGAGTATGAGTGCAAGACCTGCCCCAGCTGCGGGTCCTGCTCGGGCATGTACACTGCCAACTCCATGAACTGTCTGACCGAGGCCCTGGGCATGGGCCTGCCGGGCAACGGCACCATTCCCGCGGTGTACTCGGCCCGGATTGAGCTGGCCAAGCACGCGGGCATGGCGGTGATGGACATGCTGAAAAAGGACATTCGGCCCCGGGACATTATGACTGAGGAGGCCTTTGGGAACGCGCTGACCGTGGACATGGCCTTGGGGTGCTCTACCAACAGTATGCTGCACCTGCCGGCCATTGCCCATGAGTGCGGGATTGAGATTAACCTGGACATTGCCAACGCCATCAGCGAGAAGACCCCCAACCTGTGCCATCTGGCCCCTGCCGGGCGGACCTATGTGGAGGACCTGGATGAGGCTGGCGGCGTGTACGCCATTATGCACGAGCTGAACAAGAAGGGCCTGCTGAACACAGGCTGTATGACTGTCACCGGGAAAACCGTGGCTGAGAATATTGCCAACACCCCCAACCGCGACCCGGAGGTGATTCGGCCTGTTGAGAGCCCCTATAGTCAGACCGGGGGCATTGCGGTGCTCAAGGGCAGTCTGGCGCCGGAGGGCTGTGTGGTGAAGCGGTCCGCCGTGGCGGAGGAAATGCTGGTGCACCAGGGCCCCGCCCGGGTGTTTGAGTGCGAGGAGGACGCTCAGGCGGCGATCAACAAGGGCAGCATCCAGCCGGGGGACGTGGTGGTCATCCGCTATGAGGGGCCCCGGGGAGGCCCGGGTATGCGGGAGATGCTGAACCCCACCTCCGCCATTATGGGCATGGGGCTGGGGTCCAGCGTGGCGTTGATTACGGACGGGCGTTTCTCCGGGGCCACCCGGGGGGCCTGCGTGGGGCATATCTCCCCTGAGGCGGCCAGCGGCGGGCCCATCGGCATTGTGGAGGAGGGGGACCTGATCCGCATTGACATTCCCGGCCATTCGATTGAGCTGATGATTGATGAGGAGGAGTTTGCCCGGCGCATGGAGGCGTTCACACCTAAAAAGAAGGAGCTCAGCGGCTATCTGAAGCGGTACGCGTCGCTGGTGTCCAGCGGGGCGAAGGGCGCGGTGCTCAATGGATAAGCGAACGCTTTCGCTGCGGCTGCGGTCGCTGACGGTGTTTCGGGGGCTGTTGAAGGACCCGGTGGTTGACGGGCTGCTGGCCTGCATGGAGTGTCCCAGAGAGGACCTGTCCGGCTTTGTGAGCGCCTACAGCGAGTTTGTTGCCAGGCTGTATGAGGCGGGGTATGCCGACCTGACGGAGTATGTGAGAAGCCGGGTGGAGGACAGCGAGAACCCGCTCATCCGGCTGCGCTGCGCAGGGAGGCAGGAGCCCCCCCAGCTGAAAACCAGCGCGGCCGCCGACCTGGACGCGCTGGCTGAGGCGGCGGCAGTCACCCCACAATTTTTGCGGGACGGCACAGGCTATGAGGGGCCGCTGGCGGGGTTTCAGTCCAGCTATGGGGAATTGGCGGCAGAGTATGCCCGGCGGCTGGAGCGTATTGGTCAGGTGGGGTTTGGGGTGTATGCCCGGCACCCCATGTTCCGCCTGAACGGGGCGGGGCGCATTACCCCGGTGGGCAGCCCGGACCCGGTGCGGCTGGGAGACCTGGTAGACTACCAGCGGGAGAAGGAGCTGATTTTGGGCAACACCCGGGCATTGCTGGCAGGCAAGCCCGCGGCCAACATGCTGCTGACCGGAGACGCGGGGACGGGAAAGTCCTCGACTGTGAAGGCGGTGGTGAACGAGCTGTGGCAGGAGGGACTGCGGATTTTGGAGGTGCGCAAGGAACAGCTGCACCTGCTGCCCGGGGTGTTGGAGGAGCTGAAGGAAAACCCGCTGAAGTTTATTTTGTTTATTGACGACCTGAGCTTTCAGCGGGACGACGACGACTTCAGCGCATTGAAGGCCATGCTGGAAGGGTCGGTGTCGGCCAAGAGCCGGAATGTGGCGATTTATGCCACCAGCAACCGGCGGCACCTGGTGAAGGAAACGTTCTCGGACCGGGAGGGGGACGAGGTGCACCGGCAGGACGCCATGCAGGAGATCGTCTCTTTGTCGGAGCGGTTTGGGCTGCGGGTGACCTTTTTGCGGCCGGACAAGGCCACTTATTTGAACATTGTGCGGCGGCTGGCGGCAGAGGGCGGGGCCGGCCTGCCGGACGAGGAGCTGTGCTTGCTGGCGGAGCGGTTTGCCCTGAGCCGGAGCAGCCGCTCGGCCCGGGCGGCCAGGCAGTTTGTGGACGGACTGCTGGCGGGCTGAGCCGGGCCCTGGGGGCGGCGGGATGGAAAAAATTCCCGCCGCCCTTTTGCGTCTTCTGGGCCTTGACTTTCCGGGCTGGGGAGGATATAATTGTTTTACATATTCCTGCTAAATGGAGGGGGACCCAAAATGTGTAAGAAAATACTGAGCTTGGTTTTATGTTTGATATTAGTTGTGGGGACGGGGGTGCCGGGGAGTGCTACGGGTGGTACGACTGGCGATACTGTTACGGTTACGTTTGACCCGAATGGTGGGAAAGTACAATCCAGCGGTTCGAGCCAAACCGGTAAGGTTGAAAAACAGCTTACGGTAGATGGCAGCAATACTTTTGCACAAACATTTACTGATCTTAAGCCGGAAAGAACGGGCTATAAGCACACTGGCTGGTTAAGTTCCAAGAGTAATGCTATAGTTGGAGCCGATACTCAGGTAACGGCGGATCATAATGGAATAACTTTGACCGCTCAGTGGGAGGCCTTGAAATTTACTGTAAAATATAATTTGAATTATGCCCAGCAGGATACGGACGGGCCTGTGGCTCCCAGTGACCCAGCACCTACAAAGGCTGATGGAAAAGCTACTTACGACTCAAACTTTGGGGCTGCTGTTGATGCGCCTGAGAGCAGTATGCTTCCGGTTGGTTATGATTTTGCGGGGTGGTATACCGACGCTACAAATGGAGATGAGGTTACCAGTAATACGAATGTTGCGCCGGCAAATCCTACAGCCAGCACAGAAATTGTGCTTTTTGCCCATTGGACGCCGGTTACCTTGGACGTCACATGTGATTTTAACTACCCGGAGGGGGCTGTGGTGACGGCCAGCCCTGCGCCTGCTGCGCCGAAGTTTGAGGTTACTTATAACGGGACGTATGATGGGCTGAATGGCCAACCGGTGGCGGGGGCAATTCCTCTGGGGTTTAAGTTTGGCAAGTGGATGACTGCGAAGGATGGTACGGGTGATACTGTTGCGTCTGGCGATACTGTCAAAATTACTGCGGACGAGACCCTGTATGCCCAGTGGGAGCGCACCCATTATGTGGTGAGCCTGGACTATTGCCAGGTGGCAAGGCCTGAAAACGCGCCGGAGCATGTGCTGTATGCCACGCCTAAGCCGGACGCGTCTGTGCCCACTACCCGGGCGGACCCGCCGGAGCCGCCCCACCCCAATTACTCGGATGAGCCTCTGCCCTCCCCCACTGCCACGGGGTATACCTTTTTGGGCTGGGCCAAGGACGCGAAAAAGAACGGGGACGGGGTTTTTGTGGTGGACGAGAAGACCCCGGTGGTGGGAACCACGGATGAGGTGAAGGGGGACCACACCCTTTATGCCAAGTGGCAGGGCAGCCAGCACACGGTCACCTTTAACCTGAACTATACCCCGGCGCCCAGCTCTACCCCGGCCCCGGTAAAGGCCAGCTATGGCACCAAGCTGGGGACGCTGCTGCCCACCACCGCGCCTACCCGCAGCGGCTATCAGTTTTTGGGGTGGTATACCGACCCTACGGGCGGGGAGGCGATTACCAATGTCAGTTCCAGAACGGTGCAGGGGGACGTGACCCTGCATGCCCACTGGATTGCCGCCAACACGGTGCAGCTGGAGCTGAACGGCGGGACCCTGCCCAGCGGGACCAGCAGCTCGGTGGTGGTGAGCGAGGGCAACCCCTGGCCCAAGCTGCCGGACCCCACCCGGGAGGGATATCAGTTTGAGGGCTGGTATACCAGCAACACGGAAGGGGTTCAGATTTCGGGGGGCACGGGCGCGGTGGAGGCTCCGATTCCCACCACCCTGTATGCCCGGTGGACGGCGAAGAAGTTCCAGGTGAAATTTGACTATAACGGCGGCGACGGCAGTCAGGACCCCAAGGCCTATACCTATGGGGAGAAGTACAGCCGTTTGCCCAGCAATGCCCAGTGGCCGGGCCACACCTTTTTGGGGTGGTACACCGCGGCCTCGGGGGGCACGCTGGTGAACGGCGAGACCCTGATGACCACGGCCAGCGACCACACCCTGTATGCCCGGTGGGGCTTTCAGGTGAGCTTTGAGCCGGGCATCGGCTTTGGGGAAATGGAGAACCAGATTGCAATTGTGGGCGAGGATTATATTCTGCCGGAATGCGGCTTTACCGCGCCGGAGGGCATGAGCTTTACCAACTGGGCGGTGGGCACTGCCCGGGGGGAGAAGTTCCCGGCGGGCACCCGGTATACCATTGCCCGCAACACCACCCTCTACGCGGTGTGGGAGACGTCGCCCATTTACATCACCGCCACCAGCAGCAGCGGCGGCACGCTGACTGCTTCGGGAGGCGGCAGCGGCCAGATGACCTTTGAGCAGGGCAGCGATGTGACCTTTATTCCCCGGGCCAACCGGGGGTATCAGCTGGCGGACCTGGTGATTGACGGGGAGTCCTGCGGGCCGATGAAGAGCTACACCTTCCAGAATCTGACGGAGGACCATACGATTCACGCGGTGTTTGAGCTGACGCCCCCTCCCTCCTACTCCACCTGCGACCATGGCCGGGACTGCCCGCTGAGCAAGTTCTCGGACTTGCAGCCCAACGCGTGGTATCATGACGCGGTGCACTACTGCATGGACCAGGTGCTGATGAACGGCACGGGGGGCGGGAAGTATTCCCCCAGCGCAAAGGCGGACCGGGCCACCTTGGTCACAGTGCTGTGGCAGGCGGCGGGCTGCCCCTATACCCCCACCACCGGGAGCCTGAGCAAGCCCTTTAAGGATGTGTCGTCCCGGGCATGGTATTACAAGCCGGTGTGCTGGGCTCTTCACAATGGCATTACCAGCGGGTATAGCAACGGCAACTTCGGGCCCAACGACCGGATTACCCGGGAGCAGGTTGTCACCATGCTGTGGCAGTATGCCGGCAGGCCGGACTATACCATTAACCGTATGCCCTATGTGGACACCTGGGCGGTGAGCGATTATGCCTGGAACGCCATGCTTTGGGCCACGGAGAATCAGATCATCAGCGGCAAGGAGAACAACCGGCTGGACCCCAAGGGCTATGCCAGCCGGGCGGAAATTGCCCAGATGATTATGGGCTTTAGGAAGTTTACGGGCGAGGTCTGAGGGAGACAGCGGGGCTTGCCTGGTTGGGACGGATGCTGCTTTGCCTGGGACGATGAGATTGCTTGTCTTGGGCTCTCCCCCATTGGGTTCTTCTGGTGAGGAGCCTGCGGTCTGCGGTGCGGGCTGGATGGGAGAGGCTCCGTTTGTTGTAGAGATGAAATAGAAAAGCGGACTGCCGGGGAAAGGCAGTCCGCTTTTTGCCGCGTTTTCAGGGCCGGCCCTGTTGGGGGAAGGAGGCGGTGAGGGTGAGACGGTCCTTCTGGTAACGGGCGGTGAGGGCGCCGCCCATGCGCTCGGTGAGGGACCGGGCAATGGAGAGCCCCAGGCCTGTGGACTTGCGGGCAGCTTCTACCGTGTAAAAACGGTCGAACAGCTTGGCCGCGTCTACCTCTGTGAGGCCACGGCAGGCGTTGGAGAAAATAACCTCCCCCTGGGGAGTGAGCTCCACAGTCAGGTCGCCGTCGCTGTATTTTACCGCATTGCTCAGCAGATTGGAGAACACCCGGGAGAGGGCGGCGTGGTCCAGCCTGCGCTCTACCCGCGTTTCGGGCATGGTCACCTGGGGCTCGATGCCCCGGGCCCGCAGCACCGCGAAAAAGGCGGCAAGGCTGCTCTCTAAGGCGGCGTTCAGGCTGAGGGGCTCCCCTTCCAGCTCCGGGTCGGAGAGGACCACGCAGTAGCGGAACAGCTCCTCTGTCAGCTGGCGCAGCAGCTGGGCCCGGTCCTGGATGACAGACAAATATTCCTCCGCCCGGGGAGACTTCTCCTCCTGGTCCAGCAGCTCCAGGTAGCCGCAGATGGCGGTGAGGGGGGTGCGCAGGTCGTGGGAAATGTTGGCCACCGCCGCTTTCAGCTCCAGGTCGCCCTGCTGGTAGCGGCGGCGCAGCTCCCGCAGGCGGCGCAGCTCTCGGTTCACGGCAGAGGCCAGGGCGCGCATGGCTCTGTCCCGGGTGGAGATGTCGATGAGGGTGTTGGTGTCTGTGCTGAGCTTTTCGGCAAAGCCCTGGGCAATCTCCC
The DNA here is from genome assembly GCF_056800975.1 of Acutalibacter sp. Lineage (NCBI taxonomy): Bacteria > Bacillati > Bacillota > Clostridia > Eubacteriales > Acutalibacteraceae > Acutalibacter > Acutalibacter sp. The sequence continues at coordinate 9,227 of NZ_JBQISV010000031.1, read as the reverse complement.
CCGCCGCCTTGCGCATGAGACAGAGCTTGACTGTCAGGCCTGCAATACTCAGGGCCATGAGGGCCAGCAGAATATAAATTGGGTAGGGCACCTGGAACACTTCCTCTCTTTACAGCAGGGACCAGGCGGCCCGGGTGGGACCGCCTGGTATGTTTGATCCTCTATTTCAGGTCTTTGCGGCGGAACAGCGTCAGGCCCAGGCCCAAAAAGAACAGCGTTACGGCGGCGGAGTACAGGGCCAGCTGCCAGCGGGGCGTATATTCTATGGTCTCCACCTGGGCGCCGTCGTCGCTGAATATTCGGTGGCCGTCCCATAGAATCTCCCACAGCTGCCCGCCGGGCTGGATATTGTTGGCGGTGCGGAGAACGGACTGAAGGGGCTCGTCAATATAGCTGGGGTTGGGAATCATGGGGATGTCGTCCGCAGAGATGGGGTTGCCCTCCTTGTCCAGGTACTGCATGGTCTGGTCCCCGTCCTCGTTGGTGGTCATGGTCACGCCGCCGTAATCGGGGATCACCTTGGGACTTTCCAGCGCCAGGCAGATTGCCTGCCCGCCGAACATCAGCCCCAGGCCCACCATGGCGCAGACCACCAGGGCGGAGCGGTTGGCGATGAGCATGGCTGCAAACACGCAGATGGCGGTGAGGGCCAAAAACAGCATCAGAAGCACGGCCAGCCGCAAAGCCACGTTCCCGGGGTTGCCGATGGTGAGCCCCGCGCCGGCAATCAGCACCGCGGACACGGACAGGGCCATAAAGAACAGCTCCATGGCGTAGACCGTGATGAAGTTGCTGAGATACACCGCGGTCCGGCTGCGGCCCACCGTGAGCTTGCAGCGGATGGTGCCGTCGTGATAGCCGGTGTTGATGAACAGGCCGCACAGGCAGGGCAGCAGGATGAACTGCCAGGCCGCGCAGTTGACAATGGTGTTGTCAAGCAGGGCTCCGCCGTTTAAAGAGGCCATTCCCCGCTGGGCTATTGCGTCCCAGGCCGCGCCGGCTGTCAGGATGAATGCCGAGAGCCAGAAGCGTTTGGCGCGGAGCAGGGCGTGAAGGTTTGCGTGTAACAGATGAACCATACCGCCGCCCCCTATTTCAAGTCCTTGCGCCGGAACAGCAGGATTCCCGCGCCGGTAAATACCAGGCTCGTGGCCAGGGCATAGGCCGCCAGCTGCCAGTAGGGGGTCTGGGGCTTGGAGCCGTCCGGCTCCTCATGGCCGTCCTCCAAAATCTCCACCAGCTGCCCCCCGGGCTGGATGTTGTTCACGGTGCGCAGAAAGCTGCGCATGGGCTCCTTCACATACGAGGGGTTGGGCACCCGGGGGATGTCCTCCGGCTTGATGGGATTGCCGTCCTTGTCCAAATACTGGGTGGTTACGGTGCCGTCCTCGTTGGTGGTGAAGCTCACCCCGCCGTAGTCGTCCACCATCTCCGGGCCGGCCAGTCGAGCGTTGACCATCTGGGCGGCCAGGACCAGTCCAACGCCCAGCAGGGCGCAGTACAGCAGCACGGAGCGGTTGGTAATCATCGTGGCCAGCAGGGTGAAGATTGCCGTGAGGGACAGAAACACCAGAAGCAGTATTCCCAGCTTGATTAAGAACTCCTGAGGCCGGGAGAGGCCCCCCAAAAGGGGGAAGCCCACCAGCAGGTAGATAATCTCATAGGCAGTGATATAAATCACGCCTGTCGCGCAGTTGGTGATCAGGTTGGAGAGATATATCCTGGCGCGGGTGTGGCCCACGGTGAGCTTGTTGCGGATGGTGCCGTCGTGGTAGTCTGTGTTGATGAACAGGGCCCCCAGGGCAGGCAGCAAAATAAACAGCAAAATGGCGGACTGGAACAGGCCGGAGTCCAGCTCGGCGGCCAGCCGTTTCATTTTGTTGATGTCCACCACCATGTACACCGCCGTGGCGGCCATCATGAACAGGCCAAGCCAGAACCGCTTGGAGCGGAACATGGCGTAAAGGTTGGCGGAAAGCAGCTTACGCATGGCCCTCGCCCCCTTTGCCGGCGCCTACCAGGCTGAGGAAGTAGCTCTCCAGGCTCTCGTCGTGGTTCTGGATGTTGTAGACCTCGCAGCCCCGCTGGGTGAGGGCGTTGACCAGCTTGCTTACATTGACGGCGTCGTAGACGTCGATCTGCTTGCCGTCGAGAATTTTGTATTCCAGCTCCATCCCGTCCAGCACCAGGGCGGCGGTTTGGGTGCTGCTCACATCGGCCCGCACACACTTGCGGCAGGTGGCCTCCAGCTCTTCGGCGCTGATTTGCCGGAGCATGACGCCTCTGTCGATAAAGCCGTAGTGGGTGGCCAGCTTGTGGAGCTCCTCGAGAATGTGGCTGGAAATGAGCACGGTAATGCTGCGCTCCCGGTTGAGCTTGAGGATGAGCTCCCGAATCTCCACAATGCCCTGGGGGTCCAGGCCGTTGACAGGCTCGTCCAGCACCAAAAAGTCCGGGTCTCCGCACAGGGCCACAGCAATGCCCAGCCGCTGGCGCATACCGAGAGAGAAGTTTCTCGCCTTCTTCCTGCCTGTGCCGCTCAGGCCCACCAGGTCCAGAAGCTCGGGGACGCAGGAGAAGTCGGGCAGGCCCAGTATGCGGCATTGCTGCTTCAGGTTGTTTTCGGCGGTCATGTCCAGGCTGATGGAGGGGGTCTCGATGACCGCGCCCATGCGGCGGCGGGAGCGGTTGATGTCGGGGCTCTCGTTATTCACGCCGTAGAGGCTGTAGGCGCCGTAGGAGGGAGTTTGCAGGCCGCAGACGAGCCGCAGCAGGGTGGTTTTGCCCGCGCCGTTTTTGCCCACCAGGCCGTAGACCGCGCCTTTGGGGACAGAGATGTTGAAGTTTTCCAGCGCGGTGAAGCGGCGGTATTTTTTGCCCAGGGCGTTGGTTTGCAGAACGTATTCCATAGTCACGCATCCTTTCTGTTGGGATGAGGACAGTATACAACAAAAAGGTAAAGAAAGCGGTAAAGGAAAGGGTAAAGAAATCGTAAAGATTTTTACTGGTCCGGCTCCGCAAGCTTAAAGCCGATGCCCCACACTGCCTCTACATACTCCCTTTCCCCTGCCGTGCGCAGCTTGCGCCGGAGATTGCTCACATGCATTTTCAGGGAGCTCTCGGTGCAGTCCGGGGTGTCTTGGGCAATCCGGTCCAACAGCTGGGACTTGGTGACCACCTGGGTGGGCCGGCGCAGCAGCTGGCGGAGAATGGCGTACTCTGTGGGGGTCAGGCGCACCTGCTCCTCCCCGACCCAGGCGCAGCGGGCGGCGCTGTCCAGGGTCAGGCCGCCCCAGGTGAGCCGGTCCCGGTCCCGCTGGGGGCTCTCTCGCAGCCGCACCGCCACCCGGGCCAGCAGCTCACGGGAGTGGAAGGGCTTGGTGACGTAGTCCGCCGCGCCCCCCAGCAGCAGGTCCACCTTGCTGTCCAGCCCGGCTTTGGCGCTGAGGACAATGACCGGCGCGTCGATGTGGGGCAGCAGCTCCTCGCCGGTGAGGCCGGGGAGCATCAGGTCCAGCAGCACCAGGTCCGGAGGGGACTCCTCCAAGCGCAGGAGGGCCTCGGTGCCGGAGTAGGCCCGGGCTACCTGGTAGCCCTGCTGGCTCAGCAGCTCCTCCAGCAGGTTGCCGATGTGCTGGTCGTCGTCTACCACCAGTATTTTGTACAACTTGCCGCCTCCTTTCGGGTATGGGCCGGAGTCTGTTTGGAAAGCACCGCTCTGACAGGGTGTCAGCCCAGGGCTGTCAACAGCTGGCCGCGGGTGAGGGGATGGATGAAGCTCTCGCCAATGTCTTTGATGAGGATGAAACGAAGGCTGTCGCCGTCGCTTTTTTTGTCCAGGGCTGTGGCCTCCACAATCTCCTGGGGGGAGAAGCCGGACTCTGTCGGCAGGCCGTATTGGGCCAGCACCCGGGCAATGCGGTCTTCTGTGCCTGGGGCGGTGAGGCCCAGCCTCTCCCCTGCCCGGCAGGCCAGGACCATGCCCATGCCCACCGCCTCCCCGTGGGAGAGGCCCTGGAAGCTGTGGAGCTTTTCCAGGGCATGGCCGCAGGTGTGGCCGAAATTCAGAATCATCCGCCGGCCGGTGTCATGGGCGTCGGCCTCTACAAAGTCCCGCTTGATGGACACGGAGCGGGCTACCATCTGTTCCATGTCCTCCAGGGCCGCGCCCTGCTCGAATGCTGTGAACAGCGTCTGGTCGGCAATGCAGCCGTGCTTGATGACCTCCCCCAGGCCGTCGTTGAAAAAGTGTTGGGGCAGGCTGCGGAGGGCTTCCGGGTCGGCGAGCACGGCCAGGGGCTGGTGGAAGGCTCCCACCAGGTTTTTGCCAAAGGGCAGGTCCACCCCGGTTTTGCCCCCCACGCTGGCGTCCGCCTGGGACACCAGGCTGGTGGGGAGCTGTACAAAGTCCATGCCCCGCAGGAAGGTGGCTGCGGCAAAGCCGCTCATGTCGCCGGTGACGCCGCCCCCCAGGGCAGCGATCAGGTCGGTGCGGGTAAAGCCGTTTTCGGCCAGGGCCTGGTACATGCCGCTGACGGTGGACAGCTGCTTGTGCTCCTCTCCGGCGGGGAACATGTGGCGGACCACGGGGAAGCCGGCTGCCTGTAGGGAGGCCGCTACCCTGTCGCCGTAAAGGGGCATGACATGGGCGTCGCTGATGAGCATGACCTTGGCGCCGGGCTTTTTCAGGGGGCGGATGAGCTCGCCCACCCGGTTCAGCACGCCGTTTTCTACGGTGACGGTGTAGGGGCGGTGGGTTTTTACTTCTATTTTCATGGGAGTACCTCCAAAAGTGTGGGCTGTGGGGAGAGCGGGGGCTTGTCTGCTGGCGGGCGGGGAGGGAAGCTCAGCGAGCGCGGACGCGCGGGGTTTGCGCGGGCGCGGAAGGTTTGCGGAGCAAAGCTTCCTCCCCTTGCGGAGCAAGGGGGCGAGCGGCCTGTTTGCGGGGGCGCGCGTTTATCCCACCTGCCGTTTGATCTGGGCGGCGGTGCGCAGCAGCGAGCGGAGCTCCTCCTGGTCCCGGCGGTCCACCGCGTCCCGCAGTCTGGAAAGATTGGCGATCAGCTGGTCCAGCTCCTGGGTCAGGGCCTTCTGGTTGTCCAGAAACAGGCGGCTCCACAGGGCGTCGTTGATGTTCGCCACCCGGGACACGTCCCGGTAGCTGCCGGCGGAAAAGCCCTGGTGCTCCGGGCAGCGGGGGCTCATGACGTAGGCGCAGGCCAGGGCGTGAGGCAGCTGGGAGGTAAAGGCAATCATCTGGTCGTGGCGGGCCGGGGTGGTGCGCACTACCCGGCCAAAGCCCATCTCCTCCGCCCGCTCCCGCACCAGGGCCATGGCCCAGTCCGGCGCGCCGGTGTCTACCAGAATATAGGAGGCCCCTACGAAGATGCTGGGGTCGCTGGCAGCAAAGCCGCTGCGCTCTTTGCCTGCCATGGGGTGGCCGGCCACAAAGGTATATTGCCCCGGCAGCGCCGCCATAGCCGCGCAGAGCTCCTCTTTTACCCCGCAGGCGTCGGTGAGCACAGAGCCCGCCTTCAGCAGGGGCCCATACTCCCGGGCAAAGGCCAGAGCTCCCTCCGGGTACACGCACAGGTACACCAGGTCGGCGGTTTTCAGGTCGTCACGGCCAGCCTTGCCGTCGATGGCCCCGCAGGAACAGGCGTCCAGCAGGGCGTCCTCGTCCTGGTCCATTCCCAGAACCTGGTGGCTGGTGTTCTGCTTGAGGGCCTTGGCCATGGAGCCCCCGATCAGGCCCAGTCCCACGATGACGATTTTCAGAGGCTTCATAGGCTCTGCACCGTGCGGAACACCTGGGACACTTTTTTAGCCAGGGTCTCGAACTGGGCGGGCGTGATGGACTGGGCGCCGTCGCACAGGGCATGGGGCGGGTCGTTGTGGACCTCGATGATGAGGCCGTCGGCCCCCACTGCCGCCGCCGCAATGGCCAGGGGCTCGATGAGCCAGCTGACGCCGCTGGCGTGGCTGGGGTCCACAATGACAGGCAGGTGGGACAGCCGTTTGAGCACCGGCACCGCGGAGATGTCCAGAGTGTTGCGGGTCATGGTCTCATAGGTGCGGATGCCCCGCTCGCAGAGAATGACCTGCTGGTTGCCCTCGGCCATGATGTATTCGGCGCTCATGAGCAGCTCCTCGATGGTGTTGGCCAGGCCCCGCTTGAGCAGAATGGGCTTTTGGAGCTTGCCCAGCTGCTTGAGCAGCTCGAAGTTCTGCATGTTTCGGGCTCCTACCTGAATCACGTCGACATTGTCGAACAGGGGCAGGTGCTCGATGCTCATGATCTCGGTGACAATGGGCAGGCCGGTCTTCTTTTTGGCCTGGGACAGAAGCTGCAGGCCCTCGGCCTTCATGCCCTGAAAGGCATAGGGAGAGGTGCGGGGCTTGAAGGCTCCGCCCCGAAGGAACGCGGCCCCGCTGGCCTTGACGCTTTCGGCCACAGAGCAGATCTGGGCCTCGCTCTCTACAGAGCAGGGGCCGGCAATGAGGGCCAGGGCTCCCCCGCCGATCTGCTGGCCGCCGGGAAGGGTGATGACCGTGTCCTCGGGATGGAACTTGCGGTTGGCCTTTTTGTAGGGCTCCTGCACCCGGCGGACAGACTCCACCACGTCCTGGGCGGCGATGTATTCGTCGTCTACCGCAGTGGTGTCGCCCAGCAGGCCCAGCACGGTGCTGTGGGCGCCTACCCAGGTGTTGACAGTCACATCATAGGAGCTGATGAGCTTTTGGATGAAATGGTCGATTTTCTCTTGGTTCTGCTGGGGCTTCAGTACAATGATCATGGGAATCTTCCTTTCTGTATCTCAGGATTTCCGCGCCGGCTCCGCTGGGAAAGGGCACAAAAAAGCGGAGCTCCACGGCTCCGCGCAAGGCCCGGGATCTTCCTCGGGCAGACCCTTCCCCGCCGGTCAGGCACAGCCTGACCCGGGGGCAGAGGCATGACGGCCGCCGGTGAAATTCCTCCACGCCAAATAAGCCTGCTTGGTAAATCGCAGGCTGAAGCAGATGGTATACTGCCGGGGACAAGTGGGGTTCATAGGACGGCTCCTCTGTTCTCTTTCTGGGGCTTGTTTGAAAAATCGAAACCGCCGTCTTTTTACCCAGAAGCAATCATCTTCTGCGTGGAAAATCCTCGTAATACGCAAGTATTGGCGTAGTTAGCGTAGCTAACTACAGCGGTTCTTCTCCTTGAAGCTGACCGCCTCTGGTCAAAATTCCGTCATTTCCTCTATTTTCAAACAAGCCCTACTGGTCTGGTGTCATTTTACCGCATTTTGTCCTGGATGTCAAGCCCCAGCACCACATCGGCCACCCGGCGGGCCACTGTCACCGGGGGCGCGCCCGCGTCAATGGTCAGGTCCGCCGCAGCCCGGTAAAGGGGCGCGCGCTGGCGGAACAGCTCCTCAATCACCCGGCGGCGGTCCGGCACCTGAAGCAGAGGGCGGCGTTTGTCGTTTTTCAGCCGCTCCTGCAGGGCCGGCAGAGGGGCGTCCAGAAAGAGGATGGCCCCCCCCTGCCTGTGGAAGGCCCGGACGTTTTCCTCCCGCAGCACCGTGCCCCCGCCGCTGGCGATAATCAGCCCGGGGAGCCCGGCGGTCTCCTCTACGGCCCGGGCCTCCCGCTGGCGGAAGCCCTCTTCTCCGAACCGGGCGAAAATCTCCGACACGGTCAGGCCCTCCTTCTGCTCAATGTACTGGTCCAGGTCGCAGAACTCCCGGTTCAGCAGCCGGGCGGCCCGCCGGCCCACACTGGTTTTGCCGCAGCCCATGAAGCCGCACAGAATCAGATTGCCCTTGCCCAGTTGCTTTTTCATGGCTCTCTCCCTCCAAACAGGCGGGGCAGCTCGGCCTGGGCGCTGGCAATCAGCTGGTGCAGGTCTTCGGGGTCGAATCCCGTGCCGTACCATATCTTGTGGGAATAAGCGGCTTGACACACCAGCATCCCCATGCCGGGGACCGCCGTGACGCCCTGCTCCCGGGCTCTTTGGAGCAGCAGGGTGTCGGCGGGATTGTAGACCGCATCGAACACGGCCCGGCAGCGGCTGATCACCTGGGCGCTTACCGGGCAGGCGTTGGTATGGGGGCGCATGCCCACGCTGGTGGTGTTGACCAGCAGGTCGTACTGCCCGGCCCGGTCCTCCTCCAGCTCCTGATAGCTCGTCACCTGGACCCGGAAGCTCTGGTCTCCCCGCTTGCGGGCAAAGTCCGCCAGCCCCTCCGCCAGGGCCATGGCCTTTGCATAGGAGCCCTCCCGGTGGGCTATGACCAGGTCAAAATCCGGCTGCTGCACGGCCGCCTGGAAGGCCACGGCCCGGGCCGCGCCGCCGTTGCCCAGAATCAGCACGCGCCCGTGAAAGTCCAGGCCATGAATGGCAAGGGACATGGCCGCGCCGGGGCCGTCGGTGGTGTAGCCGTGGAGCCTGCCGTCCACAACCTTCACGGTGTTCACCGAGCCGCACAGCCTGGCGTTTTCGCACATGTCCTCCAGGTAGGGTATGATAGCGCTTTTGTGCGGTATTGTGACATTAAAGCAGTTCAGCCGGCACAGCTGGGGCAGGGCGGCGGGCAGGTCCGGCACGTCCAGCACAGCGTACTCCATGGGGATATGGGACATTTCAAACAATTTTTTTTGTATAAACGGCGACATGGTATGGGCAATCGGATGGCCGATTACTGCCGCTTTCTGAATATCCAAGGGATTCCACTCCTTTTTTTTGCAGGTTTGGCAAGTTTTTTTCATTTGATGGTTGACAAAGTGGAGCGCAGTCAATAAAATGGAGATATGCACCGGCCCGCATACCGGGCGGGAGTGACAACCGCCCCAGGGGGTATTATACCACAGGGGCGCGGGTTTTGTCCATATGCCGAGCGAACCGGCGGAACGAAAACCAAAAACAGAAATTTAGGAGGCACGGTAAAGATGGTACTGGAAAAAATTAAGGCCATACTCAGCGAACAGTTCAGCGTGGAGGAGGACACAATCACGGCGGACACCCTGTTGGAGGACGACCTGGGGGCGGATTCTTTGGACGTGGTGGACCTGCTGATGACCATTGAGGACGACTTTGAGGTGGAGATCCCCGACGAGGAAGTGGAAAACATCAAAACGGTGGGCGCTTTGGTGGAGTACATTGAGAGCCACTCTCAGGATTGAGCCCAGCTTCAGGCCCGCGGCAGAGCCTCTGCCCGGGCTTTTTCCTCTTTCTTACCAGC
>NZ_JBQISV010000030.1:0-23785 GCF_056800975.1 Acutalibacter sp. | reverse complement strand
ATGGGGGCCATTGTGATGTGCAGCCTCATCCACGGCGGAAGCTATGAGGAACGCTTTCAGCGGCTGCTGACGCTGACGGGCCAACTGGTGGGGGACCCGGAGGTGAGGATTGACCAGGCGGTCTACCTGTCTGAAAAAAGCCACGGCAGCAAAAACCGGGCTCTGGCTTATCTGCTCAAGTCCCACGGCCTTTTGGACGGCGATGTGGAGGAGGTGCTGGACTGCTATTTCCGGGCCTGCTCCATTCAGGTAGACTGCCGGGGGCTGGCCCATATGGGGGCAGTGCTGGCCAACCGGGGGCGTCTGCCAGACTCCAACCGGCGGGTCTTTCCCGCGCCTCTGGCCCGGTATGTGAACGCCATTCTCACTACCTGCGGCATGTACGACGGCTCGGGCGAGTTTGCCATACGGGTGGGCATCCCTGCGAAAAGCGGCGTGTCGGGAGGTATTATGGCTGTGGCCCCCACCCGCATGGGGATCGGCATTTATTCCCCTGCGCTGGATCGGAAGGGCAACAGTGTGGCAGGAATCCATCTGTTGGAACGACTGAGCAGAGAGCTGTATCTGAGCATTTTTTAGCCCCGGTACTGTTCTGACCTCCAACGGACTGTACGGCAGAAAACATTCCCGGTCCCGGGCTGAGGCCTGGGACTTCCCTTTGTAGACCTCAACGACAGAATCGGTTTTTCTCTTTGTCGACAGCGAAAGTGCAAGGTGTTGCTTCCCCTGAACAGAGCAAAGGCTTCGCCGCCGTCCACCTGCCGGATTGTGGCAGCCCAAAGAATCCCCAGCCCCACCCCCAGCCTGAAAACCGAAAACGCCTCTGCCAGTATAGAAAACGCGTTTGAGAGTCAGACTCCTTCTCAAACAGGCAGCATCGCTGCCCGCCCGAAAGAGGGCTTTCCTCTTCCGGACCGCGTTGACCATAACAGCAGAGGCGTTCTTTTCTGTCAAAATTTGTCCTCCTGCCTCAGAGGCAGCAGAAGGAATCCCTGGGCTCAGTCCAGAGGCTTCATGGTGGGGAACAGAAGCACGTCCCGAATGGACTGGGCTCCGGTGAGCAGCATGACCAGCCGGTCTACTCCCATGCCCATGCCGCCGGTGGGGGGCATGCCATATTCCAGGGCGTTGAGGAAGTCCTCGTCCACATCGCAGGCCTCGTCATCGCCTGCGGCCTTTTGGGCAGCCTGGGCCTCAAAACGCTGGCGCTGGTCAATGGGGTCGTTGAGCTCGCTGAAGGCGTTGGCGTACTCGCCGCCGCAGATGAACAGCTCAAACCGCTGGGTGTACTCCGGGTTCTCCGGGTCCTTCTTGGCCAGGGGAGAGATGTCCACCGGGTGGCCGGTGAGGAAGGTGGGCTGCACCAGCTTGGCCTCGCAGAACTCCTCAAAGAACAGGTTCAGAATCTCTCCCTTTTTGTGACGGGGCTCATAGGCCACATGACGCTGGTCTGCCAGAGCCCGGGCCTCCTCCAAGGTGTTTACCTGGGTAAAGTCCACCCCGGCATACTGCTTCACTGCTTCGACCATGCTCATGCGGGCAAAGGGCTGGTCCAGGTCAATCTCCACTCCATCCTGCTCCACCTTGCCGGTGCCCAGCACCTTGTGGGCCACAAAGCGGATCAGGTTCTCCGTCTGGTCCATCATGCCATAGATGTCCGTATAGGCCTGGTAAAATTCCAGCATGGTAAATTCCGGGTTATGGGTGCGGTCCATACCCTCGTTGCGGAAGTTCCGGCCAATCTCATACACCCGGTCAAAGCCCCCTACAATCAGCCGCTTGAGATGCAGCTCCAGGGCAATGCGCAGGTACATGTCCATGTCCAGCGTGTTGTGATGGGTAATGAAAGGCCGGGCCGCCGCGCCGCCAGCCTGGGGGTGCAGTACGGGGGTCTCCACCTCCAAAAAGCTCTGGCCGTCCAGAAACTCCCGGATGGCGCTGATGATTTTCGAGCGCTTGACGAACACGTCCCGGACCTCCGGGTTCATGATCAGGTCCAGGTAACGCTGGCGGTAGCGGGCGTCGGTGTTGGTCAGGCCGTGGTACTTCTCCGGCAGGGGCTGCAGGGCCTTGGAGAGAATGGTCAGCTCCAAAGCCTTGACAGAGACCTCTCCCCGCTGAGTGCGGAAGACCTCTCCCTTTACCCCCACAATGTCCCCAATGTCCAAAGAGGCCTGCATGGCCCGGTAGGCCTCCTCCCCCATCACATCGATTTTGGCATAAATCTGAATGCGGCCCGAGTTGTCCCGCAGGTCCAGAAAAGCCACCTTGCCCATGCCCCGGCGGCTCATCACCCGCCCGGCCACGGTGACAACGCTGCCCTCCAAAGCCTCAAAGCTGTCCAGAATCTCCTGCGCCTTGTGGTCCGCGTCAAAGCGGGTATGGCGGTAGGGGTCGTTGCCCTCCTGCTGCATTTTAAACAGCCTCTCCCGGCGGACCCGGAGAATTTCGCTCTGCTCCTCCTGGGTCTGGGGAACCTGTTGATCTTCCTTCATAACCTTTTCCTCCCTCATTTTCATTCTGCTGCGTCCCGGGGCTTATCTTGAAATGGTGATGATCGTGTACTGGGCAGTGCCCGCCGGGGTCTCTACTTCCAGAGTCTGGCCTACTGTCGCGCCAATCAAGGCCTGGCCTACTGCCGACTCGTCGGAAATCTTTCCCCCTCTGGGGTCCGCCTCATTGGAGCCCACAATACGGAAGGAGCGCTCGGACTGCTTGCCAGTGGGAGAGACAATGGCCACCTCCACCTTAGAGCCAATGTGCACTGTCTCATTATTCAGGCTGCTCTCGTCAATGACCACTGCGCCCTTGAGCATGACCTCCACGTCGGCAATGCGGGCCTCGACCATAGCCTGGTCGTTTTTGGCCTCGTCATATTCGCTGTTTTCCGAAAGGTCGCCAAAGGACAGGGCGACCTTTATTTTTTCGGCCACCTCCTTGCGGCGCACCGTTTTCAAAAAATCCAGTTCCTTTTCCAGGGCGGCAAGGCCCTCTTTGGTGACAAAATATTGCTTTTCAGCCATGAAATCCACACTTTCCTTTCTCCCGGCCACCCGGGGGTACGGCAGGGGTCAGGCCCCGAGCCAATACCCATTATTATACTTCTCCCCCGCCAAAAAGTCAACCCACCGTGCAGCTGGGGGCGTGTCCTGCCGGGTACTTTATTATGAGACACGAACAGGATGCCTTGTAGAGACAGACCTGCGTGTCCGCCCGTCTCTCCCTGGGTTCCGGTACTTCCGCGAGTTAGCGGATATCCTTCTCCCCTACATGATAATCTGCGCAAGGGACACTCCCCACAGCTAGGCTGGGCCTCCCGCCAGGGCGGCGGTCCCCCACAAATGGAGGAAGGAACCGGAATTCTCCCGTCCCTTCCTCTGCTGTCCGTTTTCCAGCCTCTTGACCACCAGGGAGGAATCCCTGGCTTTTCAGGCCGCGCCTGCTATTTTTCCAGAAGAATGGCAAGGGTGGGGCTCTCTTCGCTGTATTCGCTGCCAGCCACATCGCCAAAACAGCCGCAGGTGCGAAAGCCGCTGGCGGCTGCCTCCTGCTCCAAGGCACTCCTGGAAAAATGGGTGTTCCACAAATAGTAATGGCTGGTTTTACCGCCTGTGATGACCATTGCCTGCTCCAAAATAACATTCCCCGGGTATTTGCAGGCCCGGTGCAGAACTATATGCTTTTCCGGGCTCCAAAAGCCCCCCTCAGGGCAGGCCTCCCAGGTTTGTCTTTCTGAATAGGCCTGAAACCGGGCAAGAGAGAACACATCCAGCAGCAGCCTGCCGCCGGGCTTCAGGTGCCGGTAAATCAGCCCCAACAGCCTGGCCCGGTCCTCAGGCGGCAGCGCGCCGTAGTCACAGTAGATCATGGTGGCCAGCCCAAAGGTTTTGTCCAGAGACAGATTCAGATAGTTCTGAAGCGCATAGTCCACCTGCAGACCCTTCTCTCTGGCGCTGGCCTGGGCATAGCTGATGGACCGGCGGGAAAAGTCCACTCCCGTAACTGCGTACCCTCTGCGGGCATAGCCCTCTGTATAAAGCCCGGGGCCGCAGCCGATGTCCAGGATGGAGGGGTACTTTTCCGGGGGAAGCACCCTGCCGATCCAGTCCAGAGACCTTTCGATGAAGGCATGCTTCCGGCTGGCCCCCTCAAAATCCGGGTCCAGGTGGGCCTTGAGCATTTGCTCAGAAATATGCCCGTCATCCCAAAAGGGGATCTCTGTTTTTGTGTAGAGGGCGGGCTTGTGAAAAAGCGGCGTCAGTTCTGTCAGCAGAGCTTCTTTCATACTGGTTTTCTTCTCCATTTCTTTTGCGCGGCTGACTGAGGATGCTCAGGCCTTGAAGTCCACATGCTGGACTGTACCGGCCTGACCGTTCTCCTTCAGGTAAAGCCCAGTGCGGCGGATGCGGGCCTCCTCGGAGCCGGAGCCGCCAGTGAGGGAGAACTGCGTCCCCTGACTGCCCAGGAAGATGGCGCCCACGCCGGCCTCCTTCAGGGAGAGGAGCTTAGCCTCGTCAGAGCCGCATTTTATCCACACAGACAGCCGGGAGAACACCGGGTCATTCTCGTCAATCCAGCCGTTGCCGTCCTGGTCGTACTGGGCCAGCTCTCCAAAGCCGTCGCCAGTTTTCGCGCCAAACAACTCAGAGCCGTCGTTGATTTTGCCGTCGCCGTTTTTGTCCAACGCCAGAAAACCGCTGCCCTCCCCCAAAGCAGCCATTTCTTCCTCCTGGCCGTCAGCGTCCAGGTCGAAATAAAAGCTCACGTCAGACAGCGAGGCCGCGTCCGTGTCCAGATTGATGACCAGGGGGTCGGTGAAAATCTCCTCCTTACCCACCACCTGATAAGCGGCCTCAAAGCTCCGGGACATTTCCAGGGAGATGCCGAAGGAAATGGTGCGGCCGTCTGCGGTGACAGCTGTGCCCGCAGAGCAGAAGGCTGTGTGCTCCTCCCCCTTCACAAAGCCGGACTCCACCGTCTGGCGGGTCCAGTAGCCGTTGACGGGCTGGGAGGACAGGCCGCCGCCCCCGCTGAGCTCCAGCTGGCCCACCATGGCAGAGGTATGCCGGTAGCTGGCCGAGGCCTGCGCAAAGGCAAAGGCTCCGCCAGTGGGACGGGTCTCTGTAGGGATGTCTTTGGAGAATTTCTTGCCGGTGATGCGCTCCAACAGGGCCATCATCTTCCGCAGCATCTGAATCCGAGGGTCCTTCTCCACCTCTGTCTGAATGTCGCTGAGCCAGTTATGGGAACTGGCCGCAGGGGGCAGGGGCACAGTCTGGCCGGAGCCTTTGGTCTGGGTGCTGCTCCGCTGGGTGGGCGGGGCCTGCTCGGCAGAAGCCTCTCCGCCGGCGGACACAAAGCGGGCCATGCCGCCCTCCGCCTCCACACGCTTGGTGCGCGCCGTGGAGACGGAGACCCGGGTGCTGCCTGCAAACGCCCCCTGGCCACGGTCCAGGTGGATCAAGGTCTGTGTGGCTTCCTCTTGATAGGAACGGGAAGCGCTCATAGAAACGGAGCTTTGTGCAATACGCATAGAAACGGCCTCCTTTTTTTGCATAAAATCAAGGACTGAAATATGGGCTGCGGCTTCTGCTACCGTATCCTATATACTATTACAATCGGCAAAACCTGGCAAAAATGAAGCCGCTGGGCCGATTCCCCACTGGAAATATTTGCAGAACGCCTGCGCCGCTGAGGAAACACCTCCATTGTCATACCTTTTCGCCCCTTGCTTTGCTGTTTGCTTATAAAAAATCCGCCTACCCTAATGGTAAGCGGACAATGTACCTGCTGTTTTCGTTTTTCTCTCGGCCAGGAGCTTTCCCGTCAAAAGTATGACCGCTCTGCTGAGGTGTCACTCTGGCTCTATGCTGTTACCTGTGCTGCTCCTCCCCGTACAGCTGCCGGTACACCCCCCGCAGCTTCTGCACCTTCTCCACATAGGCCGCTGTCTCCGGAAAGGGGATTTCCGCCAGTCTCTTCCCGTCCGGCGAAAGCCCCGCGTCCCCCAGCCAGCGGTCCACATTGCCCATACCCGCATTGTACGCCGCCAGAGCCACCGGCAGACTGCCGTAATGGTCCAGCAGCAGCCGCAGCAGCGCGCACCCGCAGTGGACATTGTCATTGACGTCAAACACGTCCCCACCGCCGTTCTCCGGCGGGTACTCCTCCGCCATCCATTGAAAGGTAGGCTCAGTCAGCTGCATCAGGCCCTTTGCCTGAGCCCGGGAGCTTGCCTGCTGGTCAAAGCCGCTCTCCGCCCGAATCACCGCGTACACCAGCTCCTCCTCCAGGCCAAACTCCTCAGCCTCCCGGCTCACCACCTCGGTGAAATGCCGGGGGTACAGCCAGCGCAGGGCAAAGCCGCTCAGGGCAGGCCCGGCCAGCGCCGCTGTCAGAATCACGGCCGCCAGGATCAGCGCTGCCGCCGTCAGTCTGACCGAAACCTTTTTCAAACGCCTCACCTGCCCTTCCACTGGTCTCCCATCCTTTTCACCTGACACGCCAGGTCTGCTTCCGGCCCGTTTTCTATCTCATAGTCTGCCCGCTCCCGGTAGTATTCATCCTCGGGCTGAGCCCCCAGCCGCTGAAGCGCCTGCGCCTCTGTCAGCCCATCCCGGGCCATGACCCGCCGCAGCCGCTCCTCCTTTGGGGCTGTCACCGCGACAATGCGCCGGCACCACCGGTCCAGCCCGGCCTCAAACAGGGTGGGCGCGTCCCACACCACAAGCTTCCCGGCCTGGCGCAGCCGCGCTGTCTCCTGCCATACTGCCGCCACGATTCGGGGCAGCGTAATGTCTTCCAGTGTCCTTTTGGCCTGTTGACTGGCAAAGGCCCGGCCCGCCAGCCTCCGCCGGTCCAAGGTTCCGCCGGGGGCTACGTCCTCTCCAAAGGCCCGCTGCAGCTCGGCAACGCAGGCCTCGTCATACACCTGGGGCGAGCGGGTGAACCGGTCGCAGTCCAGCACCTCAAAGCCCTGCCGGGCCAGCTCCTGCCCCACAGTAGACTTTCCCGCTCCGCTGGGCCCCACCAGCCCCACAATCATCGGCCCGGGCGCGGCCTCCACCCGAAAGGCCGCGGCCCGCAGCAGCCGGTTGTACACCGCAAGGCCCACCCCCCTGGGACTGGGCCGCTGGGCATACACCCGCCCCGCCCCCTGTTCGTCCAGCCTGAGCAGGGCGCTGAAAAGCTCCCGCGCCTGCCGGGCCCGGTCATACCGGGAGCCGTAGACCACTGCGGGCAGCTCCACCAGCGGCGCGGTCTCCTCAAAGCACAGGGCAAAGGCAGGGCCCTCACCGCTAGCATATGTTTTTTCTCCCTGATTATGTCGCGCCGCCTCCCGCTGATTCACAAAAGCGGCAAATTCTTCCGGCGACCCGTCTACCAGCAGCACCTGGGCCCTGGGCGCGTAGTGCTTATACTTCATTCCCGGCGAAGCGGCCTGAGCCCCAGGGGCCAGCATGGCTGTCACCGCCGGGTCGATCTCCAAGCGGCCCAGCACTGCCCGCAGCTGCTCCACCGTCACCCCGCCGGGCCGCAGAAGCCGGGGACAGTCTCCCGCAAGGCTCACCACAGTGGACTCCACGCCCACCCCGCACGCGCCGCCGTCCAACACTCCGTCCACCCGCCCATTCAGGTCCTTCAGAGTATGGGCAAAGGTGGTGGGGCTGGGCCGGCCGGAGGGATTGGCCGAGGGCGCGGCCAAAGGCACCCCGGCCGCGTCAATCACCGCCCGGGCCAGGGGATGGGAAGGACAGCGCACGGCCACTGTGGCAAGGCCCCCGCTGGTCGCCATGGGTATTTTGTCCGACTTTTCCAGTATGATGCTGAGGGGGCCCGGCCAGAACGCCTCCGCCAGCCGAAGGGCCGCCGGGGGCAGCTCCCTCACCAAAGGGGCCCACTGCTCCGTGCCGGTGATGTGCACAATCAAGGGGTTGTCCGCCGGCCTGCCCTTTGCCGCGAAAATGCGCCGGACCGCTTCCGGGTCCAGCGCGTTGGCTGCAAGGCCGTACACGGTCTCGGTGGGAATGGCCACCAGCCCGCCGGCCCGCAGGATTTCTCCGGCCCGGGCAATCCCCTCCGGGGCGCCGGTCAGCTGTTCCGTTGTCATGGCCTCAGCTCCTTCCTTTTGGTATGCGCTTTGCTCCGGAGAAAAGGGCCTCCCTCTCCAAGTCAAACCGGCTTCACACAGTCCGCGCTGGTCGGCTCCTGCTCCGTTTTTTCCCTGTTGCCCCCCAGGCTAGCTTGCAGAGGCTTCCAGCTTTGCCGCCCGGTCTGCCGCGATCAGGCTGTCCACAATCTCGTCCAGCGACCCGGCCAGCACCTCCTCCAACTTGTACAGCGTCAGCCCGATTCGGTGGTCTGTCACCCGGGACTGGGGGAAATTATACGTTCTGATCCGCTCCGACCGGTCTCCGCTGCCCACCTGGCCCCGGCGCTCCGCCGCCACCTGGGCATCCGCCTTTTCCCGCTCCTGGCTCAGCAGCCGGGCCCGCAGCACCTTCATGGCCTTGTCCTTGTTCTTGTACTGGCTCCGCTCGTCTTGACATTCTACCACCATACCCGTGGGCAGGTGGGTGATGCGAATGGCCGACGAGGTCTTGTTGATATGCTGGCCCCCCGCTCCACTGGAACGGAAGGTGTCGATCTGCAGGTCCTTGGGGTCAATGTCCACCTCCACCTCCTCAGCCTCAGGCAGCACCGCCACCGTGGCCGCCGAGGTGTGGATGCGCCCCTGGGTCTCTGTCTCAGGCACCCGCTGCACCCGGTGGGCTCCGCTCTCAAACTTCAGCTTGGAGTAGGCCCCTGCCCCGTCGATGAGGAAGCTCACCTCTTTAAAGCCGCCCAGCTCTGTCTCATTCAGGCTGACGATCTCTGTGCGCCAGCCCTGACGCTGGGCATAGGCTGTGTACATGCGGTACAGGTCATAGGCAAACAACGCCGCCTCCTCGCCGCCGGTGCCTCCCCTGATCTCCATAATGACGTTTTTTTCGTCATTGGGGTCCTTGGGCAAGAGCAGCAGCTTCAGCTCCTCTGTCACCGCTGGGAGCTGCTGCTCGCTCTCCCGCAGCTGGGCCTGGGCCAGCTGCCGCAGCTCCTGGTCTCCGGACTCCAACAGCTCCTTGGCCTCCTCCAGAGCCCCGGTCAGCTCCTGATATCTGCGGTAGGCGGCAACAACAGGCTCCAACTCCCGGCTCTCCTTCATCAGGGCCGAGAACACCGCCGGGTCCGCTGCGCTTTGGGGGTCGTAGAGCTTCTGCCCGATCTCCTCAAAGCGGTTTTCAAACACCTTTAAATTCTCAAACATAGTCTGCTCCATTCCAGCATAGCCCATTATTCCCGGACAAACGCCGCGTCCTGCTCCGGCAGGCCTGCCGTGTCTGCCACCAGCCGCTCTACCCGCATGTGCAGGTCATACTTCTCCCGCAGGGCGGCAATCACCTCCATCATGGGGGACTGGTGGTGGGTGTCAATCGCTGCCTGGTCCTGCCAGCTGTCCACCAGCAGCACAGTCTCCGGGTCCTCCAAAGAGGAATAATAGGCATACCCCAGGTTGCCCGCCTCGGCCCGGATTTTCTCCACAGTGCCGCTCTCGGTCATTTCCTGGGCAAAGCGCAGGGCGCTGCCCTGTGCGCCGGTATAGTAAATGTGTACGGTAATCATGATTGCCTCTCTCCCGGCCGGCTCAGTCCGGCTCTTCCCGCTGTATTTTTTTGATATTCTTCTCGCATTTCAGCCGGGGCAGCATGACCTCGTGGCCGCAGCCCAGGCATCTTATTCTGAAATCCATTCCCACCCGCAGCACCAAAAACTCCTTGCTGCCGCAGGGGTGGGGCTTTTTCATCAGCAGCCGGTCTCCCACCTGTACATCCATAGCGCTGCCTCCCTATGCTGCGGGCGGGGCCGCTGCCAACGCCGCCTCGCTCCCCATCTGAGAGGAAACGCTCTGGGTGCGCACATCCTGAATGGCCAGGGTGACGGTGTAAGTGCCCAGCACCCAGCAGGCCTCGCCAGCGCTGCCGCTGATTGCCACCGTCGCCGGGGCCTCCATCATGCCTGCCCGCACCTCCATGTTGCTCATGTCCACCTGCACAGTCACCGAGTCGCCGGTAAGCTTTGACACCTGAGCCTCGGGCCCGGCCAGAACCACCTCCAGGCTCCGGCTGCTGAGCTGGGCTTCCAGGCTGCCGGTGGGGGCGTTGAGCAGCTGCACATTGCTCTCCGGCACAGTGACCGTGTTCGTGCGGTAGCCGTTCAGGTTGACTGTGACCGTGGCCTGGCTCAGGGTGTTGGCCCCGGGATTGGTGATGTCCTTGGTTCCCGCAGGCACCGGAATCTCCATGGTGTAGCTGGCGGAACGCTGGTCCAGGTCCAGCTCCGCAAAGTCAATGATGGTGTCCAGGCGAATCTCCGTCACTGTCCCCAAGGTCTCCGCCGAGCCGGTTAGCTCAATGGCCTCCGGGCTAATGGTGATGCGGGAGCTGGAAAAGCTGGACGGGGCATGGGCCGTGGTCACCTGCAGGGGCACGGTCTTTTTCGGGGTGACAGGCACCGTGACCTGCACCTCCTCCACGTCTGTGGTCAGATACAGGCTTTCCAGGTCGGCCAGCTCCTGGCTGTCCTGGTCGAACAGGCGCAGGGGGCAGTGCCACTCCCCAAACTCCCGCAGGGGGTCTGCCGCATTATAGCTGACTGCCGCCCGGACCGCCTTGTTCACCGCCGACTCCGGTCCGCTGACCTTCACCTGCTCTACCGACAGCACCGGCGTGCCAGGGTAAAAGCCCGTAGCCGCCGTATAGGTCAGGTCCGGCTCAATTTTCAGGGCGGTCTCTTTGAAGCGGTCATATTCCAGGGTGATCTCCTCCGGGCTGACAGAGACAATGTCATAGTCGGAGACCGCGTTGCGCTTGACACATTTCACCTGGGCGCTGAGCTTTTGGGTGGTGTTCCCTGTCAGCTTGGTCGAGGTGGGGTTCAGGGTGACAGACACCTCAAAGTCCTCCGCAGTCAGGGCCCGGGTGATGGAACTGCTGCCGGAAACCTCAATGTCCACTGTGTCATAGGACGCGTTGAACACCCGCAGTCCCTCCTCCTCTGCCCGGGCAGAGAGGCTGATGTTCACCGGCACGTTCTGAACCACATAAGAGCCGTTTCTGTCGCTGCCCGCGGCCATGACAAACCAGCCCACCACAGCTGTAATCAGCGAACAGACAAACACAAAGGTGTTATGGTAAACCAGTTCCCGCAGCCGGAACCGGCCCTTTGTGTTCCGCTGTTTTCCCTCGTCTTTTTTTGAATTCACAATCCTGCCTCCTGTCTCTCAAAGCTGGCCATGATGTGTAAGAAACCTGTATGAGCGGTCCTTTTCCTGCCGCTCGTTATGAAATTCACTTGTCATACAACCCGTATTCCTGCGCAAATTTGCCTGAACCGGCGCGAAAAGTCCTCGCTTTCCCAACATTTCCGGCGATGCATACAGGTCCCAAAAGGCTATTTTCCCTCCTGCTTGTCCCTGCCCAGACCCAGCCGGCCCAACAGTCCGCCCCGGCTGCTGCCCTCAGGCTCGCCAATCAGCTCCCTCTCCAGGGTCTCGGCCAGGGTCAGGCGGTTGTAGTTGCGGGTAAGCCTGCCCCCCAGGGCAATGGAGATCTGCCCGGTCTCCTCAGAGACCACCACCACCACCGCGTCAGAGTTCTCGCTCATGCCGATTGCCGCCCGGTGGCGGGTGCCCAGCTCGGCGCTGACCGCGTCGCTGGCTGTCAGGGGCAGAATACACCCTGCCGCGCAAATGCGCCCGTCCCGAACCACCATGCCGCCATCGTGGAGGGGCGCTTTATTGAAGAAAATATTGGCAATCAGCTGGCCGGAGGGGCCGGCGTCCACCAGGGTGCCGGTGTCAATAATCTCTCCCAGGCGGGTCTGCCTCTCAAAAACGATCAGCGCACCCATGCGCAGCTGCTGAAGAATGGCGGCGGCCTCCACCACACCGGCAATGGCCTGGCGGGCCGCGGCCGCGTCGGCATCCTTATTGGTGCGGCCCACCGCGCTGGTTAAAGACTGCACGGCCTTGCTGCGGCTTACCTGCTCCAAGGCCTTGCGAATCTCCGGCTGGAACAGAATGACCACAATCACAAAGCCCGACTGAAGGAAGGACCGGAGGATGCCGTACACCATCATCAGCTCTCCATAATTGGAGATGAGGAACAGCGCCACCAGCAGAATAATGCCCTTTACCAGCTGCCCGGCCCGGGTGTCCCGCACCAGCTTGATCAGCCCGTAAAGCAGTATGGTGACGATCGCCACGTCCAGTGCGTCCTTCAAGGTGAACTGCCGGGCCAGGTTCAAAATGGTTTGTCCCTGCCGGGCGATATATTCCATCACAGCGTCCACAGCGGTCATCCTTTCCTGTATGTAATCCGGGTTTGATTGCTTCCGTCGTGCTTTTGGGAGCGGCGTCCCAAAAGCTCCCACTATATTCTACCACAAGCCGGCGGCAAATAAAAGCCCTTTTTATGAATCTTTCCATTTGCGCGGCCTCTTACAAAAGGCGAAAGCCCTCGTCGGCCCGCTTGTCACCCTTTCCCCCTCTCCCTCATATCCTATAGCAAGCGGAGCCTTCCGCGATTTCTTTCAAAGAGGTGATTTGATGGGCAAGCCTGTTATTTTGGTCAGCTCTGTCACATATGCCATGAAGGCCCGGGACGTCCTCTTTCGCCGGGGCATTAAGGCCATCGTCCACCGCATTCCCCCCACCGCTGCCACTGGCTGCGGCTACGGCGTCTATGTGCCTCAGGGCACAGAAGAGGCAGAGGCCATCCTCCGGGAGAACTCCATCCGCATTCTGGGCCGCGCGGAATGGGAGGCGTCTCCATGATCTATCTGGACAACAGCGCCACCACCTACCCCAAGCCCCCTGCCGTCCGCCAGGCCATGGCCCGGGCAATGGCCGAGCTGGGGGCCAACCCCGGCCGGGGCGGCTTTGCCATGAGCATGCGCGCCGGCCAGGCCCTGTTTGACTGCCGCCAGGCCGCTGCCAAGCTTTTTGACGCGCCCGGCCCGGAATGCGTCAGCTTTCAGCCCAGCTGCACCCAAGCCCTCAACCTGGTGATGAAGGGCTGCCTCCACCCCGGCGACCATGTGGTGGTCTCTGACCTGGAGCACAACGCGGTGATGCGCCCCCTCACCACCCTGGCCCAACGAGGGGTCACCTTTACTGCAGCCGCTGTTACCCCAGGGGACAGCGACGCTACAGTCAACGCCTTTCGGGGGGCCATGAACAGCAAGACAAAGCTGCTGGTGTGCACCCAGGCATCCAATGTGTTTGGCCTGCGGGTGCCGGTAGAGCGCCTTGCCGCCCTCTGCCACCAGTATGGGGCAAAAATCTGCGTGGACGCCGCCCAGTCTGCCGGCACGGTGCCGATCAGCGTGCAGGAGAGCGGCATTGACTATCTGTGCTGCGCAGGCCACAAGGGTCTTTTCGGCCCCATGGGCACTGGCCTGCTGGTTCTCCGCGACCCATCGGACAAGTTGGCCTCTCTGGTGGAGGGGGGCACAGGCACCCAGTCCCGCAGCCTGCTTCAGCCTGAGGAGCCCCCTGAACGGTATGAGCCCGGCACCCAGAACGTTCCGGGCATTGCCGGACTGCGGGCAGGTATTGAGTTTGTTCTGCGCCAGACCCCGGAAAAGCTCTACCGGGAGGAAATGGCTCTGGTAGGCTATCTGTACGCCAAGCTTTCCAAAATCAAGGGGGTACAGCTGTATACCCCGCCGCCCAAGCCCCCCTGGTTCATGCCGGTGCTGTCCTTCAATGTAGAGGGCATGCCCAGCGAGGAGGTGGGGAATCTGCTGGCCAAGCGGGACATTGCGGTGCGCTGCGGCCTGCACTGCGCCCCCCAAGCCCACAACAAAATGGGAACCAGCGAGAGCGGCACCGTGCGGGTCTCCCCCTCTGTCTTCACCCGCCGGCAAGAGCTGGACGTTCTGGTGCAGAACGTGGCAGCCATCGCCCGGGGACAGCACCGGTAGCGGGGGTGAAAGCCCGGTCCGGCATCCCAAGCAAAAGCGGCCCTCCCTGTCTCAGCTGAGACGGAGAGGGCCGCTTTCTCATTCGCACATTGACAGAACAGTTACCGCTGGTCCAGATGCTTACAGCAGGACGGATACAGGAAGCCGTAGGTATTCTTCCGGTAGTTGGCCGCTCCGTTCACCGCGTCGGTATAGTTGCCGAAGAAGAATATCTTGCACTCAGCCAGCCGGCGGTAGAGCAGGCCCGGCACACAGATGCCGCCCGCCCGGTGCCACTGAATGAACTCATTGGCCAGAGAGGTGGAGTCCGCATAGGTCAGGTCCCGGGTGAAATTACCGCTGAGCTTTACATACCCAGAGGGAAGCCAGCCGCTGCTGCCGCTATAGTTGACCTTGTACCAAACCTCCTGCTTGGTAGTGCTGCGGTTCACCTGTACGCCCACCACCTGCACCGCCGCGCCCTTGGGCACCTGAACCACTGTGGAGCTGGTAGAGCTGGCCGCAGAGTACATTTTAGCGGCCACCACATTCAGTGTACCCGTGTAGGGCTTGGAGGAAGATGCGTCCGTGGGAGGGGCCACCATGTTCAAAATAATATTGGGCGTATCGTACCGGCTCAGGCTCAGAGCTCCGGTGCCGCAGTTGTAAACAAAGCTCACCAGCGCGTCATACTGGGCCTGGCTCATTTTAATGTCGTTCTCCTTGCGGAAGTTTTCCACCGCCTTGGAGTAGCTTCCGTTATTCACCGTCTCGGTGAGCATGGCGTAAGCCTCGGTTTTGGTCAGGTTGTTGTAGAAAGCGCTGTTCTTGGCCACCACATAGCCATGGCCTACCGTGGGGTTGCCCGCAACCACCCTGTCGTCCTCAATCTCCTGCACATAACCCTCAAACACCGCCAGCATGTCCAGCATCCTTCCGCTGACCCGGCGGGTCTCATTGGTGGCGGTGGTGGTGTCCCCCGCCTGGGTGACCAGCACCGTGAAGGTGCAGGCCTCGTTGGAGTAAACCCCGTTGGAGCTGGAATAGGCTTTCAGCGTATACAGCCCCGCTGCCCCGAACTGCACGGTCCGGCGGAACACCCGGACCGTGTTGGCGGGCAGGTCATAGGAGGACTTCACACTCTCCTCCTCATAGGCGCTGGAGGAGAAGCTGCCCCCAGCAGGGCCGCTGACAATATCAAACCGCACCTCGTCCCTGGTGTTGTCCGTTACAGCGACCAGGTCAAAGTTCTGCTTCAGGGGTACCGTGTTGCCGTCCGCATAGGCAAAGCGCACTGGCTGGGGCTGGGTGACCGTGACCGTGCAGGTGGCCTTCACCTTGCCGGTGCCGTCGGCATAGCTCAACACCGCTGTGCCGGGAGAGCCCGCGTACACAATGGCGCTCTGGGACTTGGTGCTGTAGTCAATAGTATACCCCACCTTGGCGACGCTCTCGTTGGAGCTGCTCCAACGCATACTGCTGATGTTGGAGTCCGCAGTAGCGTCCAGCCGGGCGCTCATATATTGATGCAGCGTCATGGAAGACGCGGAAAGGTCGCCGTTCTGTGAGGGTCCATCCCCTCCGGTATAGGGCAGCAAATAGTCTGACAGAGAGTAGCCGCTCAGCCCGCCGGAGGTCTTCACCCCCAGCCAGGGGTATTTGGACACGTCTGTCACGGTCAGCAGGGTGCCATTGGTTACGGCCGTCACCACCGGGTTGCTGGTGCCAGGCCCCTTGCGGATGTTCAGCCCAGTCTCAGCGTTCACCTTCACGGTGCCGCCCACCTTGAAGCCTCCCACATTGTCCTCAGGCCCAGGGGTAGGGTCGGGGACAGGGGTGGGGTCGGGCTCGTTCACCGGGTCAGCTGCCTCGGCAATGTCCAGAAAGGCCCAGTGGGTCTTGGGCACGTCCACAAACTCCTGAACGTCCCGGTCAGCGGCAAAGCCCTCTCCCCGGCGGCCCAGAGCCACATTCATAATCGTGACCACCTCCGCCCGGCTGATGGTTGCCCCGGGCCGGAAGGTGCCGTCCGCAAAGCCCGCGGTCCAGCCCCTTGCCTGGCTGACGGCCACTGCCTTATAGGCCCAGTGATTTTCCGGCACGTCTGTAAAATCGGCTGTCAGATCCTCCTCCGGCGGCTCGAAGAAGCTGGCCAGAATCACCACAAATTCCGCCCGGCTGATGGTTTTTTTCGGCCCGAAGCTGCCGTCAGGCAGGCCGCTCACCGCCCCCAGGCTGTGAATCGCCGCCACTCCCGGGCCATACCAGTCGCTGGCCTTCACGTCCGCAAACTTATATTCCAGCTCTGTGGGCTTTTCCTTCAGCAGTGCGTACAGCATCACGCACACCTCGGCCCGGGTCATCTTGTTGCTGGGGCCAAAGCGCTTGCCGGTGAAGCCCGTAAGGTATGCCTCATGGGTGCCGGTTTTCAGGGCGCCCACAGCAGCCTTGAAGGTCTGGGGGGGCATTTCCTCCTCCGGCGTCTTTCCCTCTTCCTCCTCATCGGGGCTGGGCTCCGGCTCCTCCGGCTGCTCCTCCTCTGCCGGGGAGGGCTGAGGCTCCGGCTCTTCCTCGGGGACTGGCTCTGGCGAGGGCTCCGGCGTGACCGTATCCTCTGGCTGGGCCGGCTCCTCTGGACTGGGGGTAGGCTCTGCCTGTTCCAGGTCCTCTCCCTCCTGGGTCAGCTCCTGACCAGGCGCCGCGTCTTCTGCGGCCTGTGCCAGGGGTGCGGCCGGAACCAGCAGAATGGCCACTGCCAGCACCAGCGGCAAAAGAGTAAAAATAATTCTATGTTGTCGCATAATGTTCTATGTACCTCCATCCAAGAAAAAACTGCTATGATGGCTTTATTATAACGTAAAAGTTACAAAATTGCAACTTTTTCTGAAAAATTCATGATATTACCAGGGTGGAGCCCAGTAATTCACCCACATAAAGGGTCATGTCTGTCATCACTGTGCTACATACAGAGCCACTCTTGACCAGCATTTCTGACCTTTCACCAGCAGAGGACCGGCCTGGCAGCATATGCGTTCAGGCCGGTCCTCGATTGTTCTGGCTTTGGTTGACTGCAAACCTTAAGAGCTTTGGGGAGGGGGGCTGATATTTCAGCGGTATATCAGGGGCGCTCTCCTCCGAATTCACCACCCGCAAACCGGACGCTCGCCCCCTTGCTCCGCAAGGGGTAGAAGCTTTGCTTCGCAAACCTTCCGCAGCCGCCACGGGCGCGCGTCTGCGCTCGCTGGGCCCTTTCGCTCTGTTTTTACCGGCAGCGAACAGGCCGCTGGTCTCCCTGCGGTCGACCTCGCTGGGTTCGACTTGCCTTCGGCAAGTCGGCGGCGCAGCCCTACCCCGTTCTGAACTGAGATTTGGAGATGAAGCACTACCTCGTGCCGTTGCTATCTGCGCCGCCGTTTTAAGGTCAAGACCTTGGGGACTCTGTCCCCAAACCTCTGCAACCTTTGAAAAGGTTGACGAAACTTTTAGTTCGCGCTCGTTTGCTCTGCTTCGCTTTGGCTTTCTGCCCGCGTTTCGGCCTCCTCTGTGAAGGTGAACTCTCCCTCATGATATCCGCAGCGGTACTTTTTCCCCGGCTTCAGCTCTCCCTCCAACAGCTTCTCCGACGCCAGGTCCTCAATCCTGCTCTGAATCACCCGCCGCAGGGGCCTCGCCCCATACGCCGCGTCATACCCCAGCTCTGCCACAGCCCCCACAGCCTCCGGCGTAAACGCAACCTCAACGCCCATCTCCTGCAGCCGTCCCTGCAGGGCTTCCAGCATCTTCCCGGCAATTTTCCCCGTGTCCTCCCGGCTCAGCTTGTGGAATACAATGATGTCATCCACCCGGTTCAAAAACTCCGGCTTAAACAGATTTTTCAGCTCCCCCAGCACGGTCTCCTTGATTTTCTCAAAGTCCCGCTCCTCCTGACCGCCGCTCTCGGCAAAGCCCAGCGAGGCCTTTTTCTCGGTGATGCGCCGGGCCCCCACATTGGAGGTCATGATGATTACCGTGTTCTTAAAGTCCACCGTCTTCCCCTGAGAGTCCGTCACCCGGCCGTCCTCCAGAATCTGCAACAGGATGTTGAACACATCCGGGTGGGCCTTCTCAATCTCGTCGAACAGCACCACCGAGTAGGGCTTGCGCCGCACCGCCTCGGTAAGCTGTCCCCCCTCGTCAAAGCCTACATAGCCAGGGGGCGACCCCACCAACCGGGACACCGTGTGCTTTTCCAGATATTCCGACATATCCAGCCGCACCATGGCCTTCTCGTCTCCAAACATGGCCTCGGCCAGGGCCTTGCACAGCTCAGTCTTGCCCACGCCTGTGGGGCCCAGGAAGATAAACGACCCTGTGGGGCGGTTCTTGTCCTTCAGCCCCACCCGGCCCCGGCGGATGGCCTTGGCAATGGCGGACACCGCCTCCTGCTGGCCCACTACCCGCTGGTGAAGGATTTCTTCCAGCCGCAGCAGCCGCTGACTCTCCTCCTCGGTGAGCTGGGACACCGGCACCCCTGTCCACATGGACACAATGTCCGCAATGTCCTCTTGGGTGACCACGCTGCTGCTGCGCTCGTTTTTAGCCGCCCACTCGTCCCTGGCCTGCTCCAACTGCTCCTGCAGCTCCTTCTGCTTATCCCGCAGCGCCGCCGCCCGCTCAAACTCCTGGGCGTTCACCGCCGCAGTCTTGTCCCCTTCCAGGTCCTTGATCTGCTTCTCCAACTCCTGCAGGCTGTCCGGGGCGGTAAAGGTCCGCAGCCGCACCCGGGATGCGGCCTCGTCCACCAGGTCGATGGCCTTATCCGGCAGATATCGGTCTGAAATATACCGGGCCGACAGCTTCACCGCCGCGTCGATGGACTCATCGGTGATCTTCACCTTATGATGGGCCTCATACCGGTCCTTCAGCCCCCGGAGGATTTCCATGGCCTCCTCCTGACTGGGCTCGCCCACTGTGACAGGCTGGAACCGCCGCTCAAGAGCCGCGTCCTTCTCAATATGCTTGCGGTACTCGTTGATGGTGGTGGCTCCGATGACCTGAAAGTCCCCTCTGGCCAGAGCGGGCTTGAGAATATTGGCCGCGTCTGTGGACCCCTCTGCCGACCCGGCCCCGATGATGGTGTGCAGCTCGTCAATAAACAGAATCACGCTGCCGTCGTTCTTCACCTCCTCCATGGCGTTTTTGATGCGCTCCTCAAAGTCCCCCCGGTACTTGGTGCCCGCCACCATGCCGGTCAGGTCCAGCGAGACAATGCGCTTGCCCTTCAGGGTCTCCGGCACGTCGCCCGCGTGGATTTTCAACGCCAGGCCCTCGGCCACAGCGGTTTTGCCCACCCCGGGCTCACCGATGAGCACCGGGTTGTTCTTGGTCCGGCGGGAGAGAATCTGGATCACCCGCTGGATCTCCTCTGTGCGGCCAATCACCGGGTCAATCTTCCCCTGAGCCGCCAGCTGGGTCAGGTCCCTGCCAAACTGTTCCAGCGCCTTGCCGGACTTGGCCCCGGCCTCTCCCTGGCCCTGGCCTATGGCCGCCGCGCCGCTGACCACCGAGGACAGCTCCCGCACCACCCGGTCCGGGTCCACCCCCAATATTTTCAGAAAGCGCATGGCATAGCAGCTCTCGTCCTGCATCATGGCGATGAGGATGTGCTCGGTGCCTGCAAAGGCGTTGTTCATCCGGGCCCCGGCCATGGCGGCAATCTGCAAAATCTGCTTGGTCCGGGGGGTAAAGCTCTCCGGGGTAAGGGAAGTGGGCTCTTTGCCCGCGCCGATGCGCTCCCGCAGCAGACGCTCATAATCCCCGGCAGTGACCCCCAGCTTGCTGAGCACTGTATAGGCCACGCCCTCGCCGCCCTTGAGCAGCCCCAGCATCAGGTGCTCGCTGCCAATGTAGTCGTGCCCCAGCTCCTGGGCAGCGTCCACAGCCAGGTTCAAGGCCTTGTTTGCCATGTCGGTAAAGCCGTTGAATTTGAACATAATATCACTCCTTATAATCGCCTTGTCTGAAGCATTTGTCTGTTATTTCTATCTGGTCGGTAAGACAGATATGCATGGGCGTCCCCCGCCGCTCCCGGGTAGAGAGCTGAAAGCCCAGTCCCTCATAAAACGCCGCCTGCCCCTGCCAGGCTTTCACATCTACCTGAATGCCATACCCGGGCCGCAGCTGGTCCCGCAGAAAGCCCAGCAGGCTTTCCACCAGCCGTTCCTCCATGCCCTGTCCCCGGTACTCCGGCAGCACAATCACATCCGTGATCAACGCCGTGGCCCCGCCGTCCCAAAGCAACCGGGCCATTCCCACTGCCTGCTCTCCGTGGTAGGCGGCGGCGGTCCTCGCGCTCCCCGCCAGCCCCGCGCTGAGCTGTTCCTGGTGAATCTGCCGGAACCCGATGCCCTTTCGCAGGGCGTTCATCTCACTGGCCGAAATCCTATCCCGGTATTCTATATCCATATCCTTTCCTCCCGACGCCGGCTCTATTCCATTGTCAGGGGCTTCAACGCCTCCCGCAGGAGCTCTGCCCGCAGCTGGTCCCGCTCTGTCCCGTCCAGCTCCTTTCCGGCCCGGGCCATCAGGGTGGCGGGCTGAATGCCCACGCTCAGGCCGTCCAGCACGCCTGTCTCCACCCCTGTCAGCAGGCCCTGAGCAGTCCCCAGCCGCACCAGGGAGAGCAGCTCAGTGGCCTCGCTGGCGTTGATCAGCCGGGCTGACTTCAAAAGCCCTGCCGCCCGGCTGAGCTTATCCTGCCAGCGGGGGTCCCCGCAAAGCTCCTCCCGCAGCCGCTTCTCCTCGCCGGCCAGCTGCCCGGCAATGGCGGAGAGGTTCTCGATAGCCTGGCTCTCGCTGAGTCCCAGGGTAATTTGGTTAGAGAGCTGGTACAGCTCCCCCACCGCCTTGCTGCCCTCGCCAAAGGCTCCCCGCAGAGTCAGCCCCAGCTTGGCCAGATTGGCCGCCACCCGGGCCATGCTCCCTGACTCGGTAAGAGCGGGCAGGTGCAGCATCAGCGAGGCCCGCATACCAGTGCCCAGATTGGTAGGGCACTGGGTCAGATAGCCGAACTCCTGGTCATAGGCAAAGTCCAGGGCCTCCCCCAGCAGGGTGTCCACCCGGTCTGCGGTCTCGGCGGCTTCCTTCAACGCCAGCCCCTCCCGCAGCACCTGAATGCGCACATGGTCCTCCTCGTTGATCATGACGGACACGCTCTCGTCCTCATTCACCAGCACCGCCCGACCCTGCCGCTGAGAGATGAATTCCGGGCTGACAATGTGACGCTCTGCCAAAGACGCCGCTGCCTGGGCCGGCAGCTCCTCTAAAGGCAGAAAGCGCAGCTGCAGCACACTGTTATAATTTTCCAGAGCCGCCCGTACCTGCTCCACCACCTGCTCCTTTTGCTGCAGGCTGGCCCGGCCGCGGAACACCTGCCGCCGCAGGTTCCGGGCCAGGCGCACCCGGGTGCTCACTGTCACATCGCCGCCGGGGCCGGTCTTCTCATACCATTTCCGCTGCTCTGTCTGCTCAGCCATGCTTCTCCATCTCCTTTATCTCGTCCCGCAGCACTGCGGCCTGCTCAAAATTCTGGGCCTCAACAGCCTCCTTCAGCTGCCGGCGTTTCTCCTCCACCGGCGAGAGCTCCCTTTGCCTGGGGGACGCCGCCAGCTGCGTGTGCCGGTCGGCCACCCGCAGGGCCGAGCCCCCCGGCGACTTGCCCCGGTGCCGGGCCGCTCCGTGAACGCGCTGAATCACCGGCAGCAGCTGAGCCCGGAAGGTCTGATAGCACTGGGCGCAGCCCAGCTGCCCGGACTGGGAGATCTCCCCAAAGCTGGCCCCGCAGCCGGGACAGCGTTTTACCTGCTGGGCCGGAGCCTCCCCCAGCAGCCCGCCCAGCAAGCTGCCAAAGCCTCCCCAGTCCCCTAAAATGCCGCCATAGCCCTGCTTCTGGGCGCAGTGGGCGCACAGATGGACCTCTGTCAGCTGGCCGTTGACCAGCTGCTTGATATGTGTGGTAGCGGGCCGCTGCCCGCAGTTCTGACACAGCATATAAAACACCTCCTGAATTATCATTCCATATTTGGGACAACATCCGCCTGCCCGGCTTGTTCCGCCGCGTTTTGCAGCGCCGCCTCATAGTCGTCATAGGCAAAGCCCTGGTTCCAAATGTCATCCTCCCGCATGGACAGGTAGAACATAAAGAAATGCTCCTCGCCCTTTATGGTAAAGGACCCGTAAAAGTACAGCAGCGGGCTCTCACAGCCGGTTTCCTCCTGAAAGCTCTGGTACAGGCTGTCAAAGCGCGTCTTGGCCCAGGCAAGGGTCCCGGCCGCCTTCTGCCGCTGGTCCGGGCTGTCCAAGGGGCCGAACCGGGGCTCAAAATGCCTGTCATAGTAATTATAGCTTCGATAGTCCCAGTCAAACCCCAGTCCGGCCAATTTTTCTTCCCAATCGCTGTAAAAATTTTGTGCTGCCAGCCATTCCTCCAAATAATGCTCCATCACCTGGAACTCCCCTCTGGCCGCAGGAGCCGTCCATGCGGGAAACTCTGTACCGTCGCCTGCGGCGACCCAATGCCGGGAGCCCTCCATCTGGCCCGTACACTGAAAGTCCATGGCCGGAAATCTCTCCTCCAACCGGCCCAGCAGCGCCCTGTCCTGGTCCTCATGAAAGCCCCGGAACACCCAACCGCCGCCCCGGCACCCGGCCAGGCTCAACGCCAGCAGCAGCGCCGCCCCAAAAACCGCTCCACTTCGTCCGCCCATGGGAGCTAGGTGCGGGTGGCCAGCAGCATGTTTTTCACCAGCATGGCCCGCACGGTGTCCCGCAGTTCCTTGGGCACAGCCATCAGGGTCTTTTCTGAGGAGGCCGCAAGAATCAGCTCCGCCGACCGGCGGTCCAGTACGCCGCTCTGCACCATGTTCTGCACCATGGCCCGGGCCGTGGCCCCGTCCAGGGCGTCCCCCACCCCATTGACCATGTGCATAATCATGTCCGCGGTAGAGAGGCTCAGCCGGGTGATGCGGATATACCCCCCGCCCCCCCGGCGGCTCTCTACCAGATAGCCCTGCTCCGGGGTAAAGCGGGAGGTGAGCACATAGTTAATCTGACTGGGCACGCAGCCCAGAAACCCCGCCAGCTCATTGCGCTGTATCTCCGCAATGCCCCCCGCCTGATTCAATAGCTCCAGAATGTAGTTGGCCACGCTGTCGCTGATGCGCATGGCTTCTCGCCTCCATTTGTCTTTGACTTTCTTTGACTTTAGTTTACCCGTTCTGACCTAGCTTGTCAAGGTCAAGCAAAGTCAAAATCAGGCGAGTTTGCCCTGATATTCTTCTTCATACTCTGATTTTCTCTCTTTTCCTTCTGAAATCTCAATTTGCAAAAAAGGCGCTGCGGGCTGTAACACTTTCCCTGCCATGGAATAGTATGGAATGTAAACGAAAGGAGGCGTTCCAAAATGTGTAACAACAGTTGCTCTTGGATCATCATCATTGTTCTGCTCCTGCTGTGCTGCGGTGGCTGCGGCAGCACCTTCGGCGGCTGCAACAACGGCTGTGGCAACGGCTGCGGCAACGACTGTGGCTGCAACAACGGCTGCTGCTAAACAGCGCCGGGCCCTGACCTGAAGCACGAAAAGAGGACGCCGTCCCAGTGACGGCGTCCTCTTCGTTTATGCTTTTACATTCCTTAGAACTTGTACCAAGAGAACATTTGTCAAGGGGGATTTCACCCAAAAGATGAAATCCCCCCATAAGCTGGAAATTATATTTTTATAATCCTGATATGACAATATAGATAT
>NZ_JBQISV010000029.1:0-24599 GCF_056800975.1 Acutalibacter sp. | reverse complement strand
ACCCAGAAGGGGTTCATTTCAAGGAAAAAAACGCAAGGCAATCTTCCGATTGGCGAGGATTTTTGACGCAGAAAGGGGCCCCTTCTGGGTAAAAAGACGGCGTTTCCGATTTTTCAAACAAGCCCTAAGCTTATGTGGACACCGTCTAAGTATAGCATAAATTGCAATTGCCGGGCAAGGGAAGTTATTTTTTTGGAAGAGCCTGGGCAGAGTTTTCTGCCTGGATTTATTGACAGAAATGGGGGACGCATGGTATTATAACATGGATTTTTCTTTTTTGAAATAGAGCCGCGGGAACGAAGCAATGCCAGCCTGACGCGGCGGCGAGGGTCGGGAAACAGTTAAATGGAGGTCTGGTGTATGGATTATTCGGGGAAGCTTTTGGGGCGGGCGGAAGAAGGCGGCGGGGGCCTTGAGGGGCGCAGCGGCATTCAGAGCGTGCAGAACCTGGAGGCTGTCATCAACGAGGGGCTGCGGGTCGCCCTGCTGGAGGAGACGCCGGACCAGTCGCTGGAGGTGCTGCTAGAGCACCTGGGAAAGGCCCTGAAGGGGGACCGGACCTATATCTTTGAGCAGAACGAGGCGGGCTGCGACGACAACACCTATGAGTGGGTGGCCGAAGGGGTGGAGCCGGAAAAGGAGAGCCTGCAGAACGTGCCCCCGGAGGTGTGCGCAAGCTGGTATCGGAAATTTGGCGTGGGCAAGCATATTGTCATTGAGAGCTTGGAGGATATTCGGGAGACGGACCCGCTTCAGTATGAGAATTTGGAACGGCAGGGCATTCATTCGCTGGTGGTGGTGCCCCTGTATAACGGCAAAAGAATCATCGGGTTTTATGGGGTGGATAATCCCCCTGCCCGGTCTTTGGAATATGCCACGAACATGCTGCAGACCGCCGCGTATTTTATCGTGTCCTCTTTGAAGCGGCGGAACCTGGTGCGGGAGCTGCAGAAGCGGAGCTATAATGTGCTGCACGCCTTGAGCGTGGACTATCTGGACATCTATGAGGTGAGCTTTGACACGGGCCAGTGCGAGGTTTACCGCAGCAGCGGACAGGTGGGAGTGGACTGGGCAGCCTATTTTCGGGAGGGCTATGAGGCGGCCATGGAGCGGTATATCTCTCAGTATGTGGCGTCCCGGGACCAGGAGCGGCTGCGGGCCGTGACAAAGAAGGAGCATGTGCTTGCCCGGCTGAGGGCCAGGAAGAAGTTCTCGGTTCGGTATCAGGTGAAGGACTCTGTCTCTGGGCTGAAGCATTTGGAGCTTCATTTTTCCGCCACGGAGAAGACGGAGACGGAGAACTGCGCGATTTTTGCCCAGCGGGACGTGAACGCCCTGGTGGAGCAGGAGGAGAAATATAAGCTGGAAGCCCGGCGGAGCATGGAGGACATTCTGGAAGGGGCCAGGACCGGGATATGGACGATTGAGCTGGAGGAGGGCTGTCCGCCGAGAATGTACGCGGACCGGACCATGCGGATTCTGCTGGGGGCGCCGGACGAGATGGGGCCCGAGGACTGCTACCGGCACTGGTTTGCCCGGATTGGGCCGGACTATGTGGAGATGGTGCAGGAGTCGGTGGTGGAAATGCTGAAGACCGGACGCTCGGAGGTGATTTACCCCTGGGACCACCCCAGCCTGGGGAAAATCTATGTCCGCTGCGGCGGTGTGCCGGACAAAACCTTTAAAAAGCCCGGGGCCTGTCTGAACGGCTATCACCAGGACATTACGGAGACCATGGTGACCAGAAAAAAGCAGGAGCAGTCTATTATGGAGCTTTTGGAGCGGGTGCGGCAGGCAAACTCGGCCAAAAGCGAATTTCTCTCCCACATGTCCCACGACCTGCGCACGCCTATCAACGGGATTTTGGGCATGCTGGCCATTTTGGAAAAGAGCCAGGACGACCCCCAGCGGCAGAGGGAGTGCCGGGAGAAGATTCGGGTGTCTACAGAGCATCTGCTGTCGCTGGTGAACGATGTGCTGCAGGTGAGTAAGCTGGAGAGCGGCAGGCCCGCGGCTGTGGAGGAGCCCTTTGACCTTTTGGGCGCCCTGAACGACTGCGCTGCCATTCTGTCTCCTCTGGCGGAGGAGCGGAGCGTGCGGCTGGAGCTGGACGCCGCCGGCCTGCGGCACACAAGGGCCATTGGCAACCCCCTGCACCTGAAGCAGATTTTGATGAATGTGATGGACAACGCCGTGAGGTACAACCGGCCCCGGGGCTCTGTGTTTGTGCGGGCGGAGGAGACGGGCTTTTGTGAGGGGACGGCCAGCTGCCGCTTTGTGATTGAGGACACGGGGATTGGCATTGGAGAGGACTTTAAGGAGCATATTTTTGAGCCCTTTACCCAGGAGCATCAGGACGCCAGAACCAACTATAACGGGATTGGCGTGGGGATGTCCATTGTAAAGAGGCTGGTGGACCAGATGAAGGGCAGCGTGGAAATAGACAGCCGGGTCGGCAAGGGGAGCGTGATTGAGATTACCCTGCCCATTCGGGTTGACCAGGCC
This sequence comes from Acutalibacter sp., assembly GCF_056800975.1. NCBI lineage: Bacteria > Bacillati > Bacillota > Clostridia > Eubacteriales > Acutalibacteraceae > Acutalibacter > Acutalibacter sp. The sequence goes on along the minus strand of NZ_JBQISV010000029.1, from coordinate 22,094 downwards.
TGGAACGGCGGGCCGGCGGAGGAGGAATGGCGCATGCCGGACAATATTGCCGGGATGCGGGTCCTGCTGGTGGAGGACAATGAGATTAACTGCGAGATTGCGGAATACATTCTTCGGGACGCGGGGGCGGAGGTTGTGACCGCCCACGACGGAAAGGCCGCGGCGGACATCTTTGGGGCCTCTGAGCCGGGAGCCTTTGACTGCGTGCTGATGGACCTGATGATGCCGGTGATGAGCGGCTATGAGGCGGCGCGGGTGATTCGCGGCCTGGACCGGGCGGACGCGGGAACGGTGCCCATCATCGCCATGTCGGCCAATGCCTTTGAGGAGGACATTGCCCTGGCAAAGGACGCGGGGATGAACGAGCATCTGGCAAAGCCGGTGGACATTCGCAGAATGTTTGAGGCCATGAGCCGGCTGGCGCGCCCCATGACTTCGCCGCTTAAATGACTAAAATCTATGGAGAGGGAAAGAAGTATGAAAAATAGGGCTTTGCCGCGGTCTTTGAAAGTGAGCATAGCGGCAGTGGTAGGTTTGACGGTCTTCGTGTTTTCCTTTCTTGGCATATCCATACACAATATGAGCGAAAAGGCGGTGGAGGACATCGGCCTGGACTACATGTCTGGGATGAACGAGCAGGTGTCTTTGCACTTTGAGACCATTATTGAGCTCCGCCTGACCATGGCCGAGTCCATTGCCCATATTGCGGCAGGAGACGGCTCTGGCTATGGCTCGAAGGAGGAGATTGCCTATGGGGCAAAGGCCAGGCATTTTCTGTGCGCCGCCCTCTATTCGTCTGAGGGGGAAATTGAAATGATTTACGGCGATTCCGTGTCTTTGAACCACCCCGAGCCCTTTTTGGAGAGCCTGCGCAGCGGAGAGCGCAGGGCAGCCTCTGCGGCGGACAGCACCGGGGAGGGAGTGATTCTGTTCGGCGTGCCCTGCGAATACCCCATGTCGGACGGGGAAAGCAGCCTTGCCATGGTGGTGGGGCTCTCTACGGATTATATGGGCGAGGTGCTGTTTCTGGACTCGGACAGCTCGCTGAGCTATTCCTTTGTGATTCGCAAGGACGGCAGCTATGTTGTGGGCAACGAGGGGGACGGACACAAGAATTATTTTGACCGGCTGCACTGGGTTTTTGACGGCCAGGAGGAGGAAGCGGCGTCCTGCGCCGAACAGCTGGCCGCTGCCATGGACGCGGGCGAGGATTTTTCCGCTATTCTGAAAACCGGCGAATCCCGCCGCCATCTCTACTGCACCAGCCTGCCCTACTGCGACTGGTATCTGGTGACGATTCTCCCCTTTGAGCGGCTGGACTATGCCATTGCGGGGATGAGCAGCCACTGGCTGACCATTGTGTATGCCGCCTCGTTTGTGGTGATTGCCATGCTGCTGTACATATTCTTTCAGTATCTGCGGGCGTTCCGGCGTCAAATGTCTGAGCTGAAGCATATGAACGCGGAAATGGACTGCGCCCGCCGGGACGCGGAACGGGCCCGGAAGGAGGCCGAGCAGGCCAACGCGGCAAAGCAGGACTTTCTTTCCAGCATGAGCCATGACATTCGCACCCCCATGAACGCCATTATCGGGATGACCTGCTTGGCCATGGACAAGGAGAACCGGCCGGAGCAGGTGCAGGACTATCTGCGGAAGATCGCTTTGTCCAGCCAGCATCTGCTGGGGCTGATCAATGATGTGCTGGATATTTCCAAGATTGAAAGCGGCAAAATGACCCTGAATGTGGAGCCCATGTCGTTGCGGGAGGCCATGGACTGCATTGTCAACATTATTCTGCCCCAGGTGGAGGCGAAAAAGCAGCGGTTTGACGCAGCCGCCTATGATATTCTGGCGGAGGACGTGTATTGCGACAGCGTGCGGCTGAACCAGGTGCTGATCAACCTGCTGGGGAACGCGGTGAAATTTACCCCGGAGAAGGGTTCGATTCAGGTGACGGTGTATCAGGAGGCCATTGCGGAGGAGCCGGACCGGGTGCGCACCCATTTCCTGGTAAAGGACACGGGCATTGGCATGTCCAAGGAATACCAGAAGGTGATATTTGAGTCCTTCAGCAGAGAGGACAACACCCGGGTGCAGAAGACAGAGGGCTCGGGGCTGGGAATGACCATTACCAAGTATATTGTAGACGCTATGGAGGGCCGCATTTCCGTGCGCAGCGAGCAGGGCCGGGGCAGCGAGTTCCATGTGGCGCTGGACCTGGAAAAGGCGGCGGTGCAAAAGCCGGAGGCAGAGCTTCCGGACTGGAATGTTCTGGTGGTTGACAGGGACCAGCGGCTGTGTGTCAACACGGTGCGGATGCTGGAGGAGGCGGGGCTTCGCGCCCAATGGTGCGCCAGCGGAGAACAGGCCATGGAGCGGACCGCCCCGGGGCGCTGCCAGCTGGTGTTGGTGGGCAGGACTTTGCCGGACATGAGCGGGATCGAGGCTGTCAGGGGGATACGGTCCCGCTGGGGAGAGAGCGGCCCGGCGGCGCTGCTGGTGGCCTGCGATTGGAGCAGCGTGGCCAGCCAGGCCAGAGAGGCGGGCATTGCGGGCTTTCTCTCCAAGCCGCTGTTCCGGTCTACCCTGTTTGACGGGCTGAACGCCTTTGCCGGCGCCGGCGTGGAGGAGGCGGGCGGCACGGAGCAGGCCGCGGACCTGACCCTGCGGGGGAAGCGCATTCTGCTGGCGGAGGACAATGAGCTGAACTGGGAAGTGGCGAGAGAGATGCTCTCGGTGCTGGAGATGGAGCTGGATTGGGCGGAGAACGGAGAACTCTGCGTGGCGAAATTTGAGCAGTCGCCGGTGGGGTATTATGACGCGATTCTGATGGATGTGCGGATGCCTGTGATGGACGGCCACGAGGCCACCGGGGTCATTCGGGGGCTGGAACGGGAGGATGCGGATCTTCCCATTATTGCCATGACTGCCGACGCGTTTTCGGAGGACATTCAGAAGTGCTTGGAATGCGGGATGAACGACCACCTGGCAAAGCCCATTGACGTGCAGGCTGTGGCCTTTAAGCTGAAAAAGCATATGAAGTGATCGTGTACTTTCCGGCATTGGGGCCGCCGCGTTTTGCGGGGCGCGGGCCTTTTGCAGAATCCATCATCAGAAAGAGGAACGCCGGGGGACGCCCTGGCGTTCCTCTTATAAATTCCACCATATTTTGACCCCGCCGCTGCTGTCCATGAGGATTTTATGGATCAGGAGCCCGGCCGCGGCCTTCTTGCGGCAATAGCCCGCAGCGCGCCAGGCCTTTGCCAGGTCCACGGCTTCCTCCGCCCCGGGGGGCGGGCTTTGCAGACGGCTCAGCCGTTGGCTCCATATCTGCTTATCCTGTCTGAGCCGGGCTGCTCTCTGGTTGGCAAGGGCCAGCAGGTCCTGGTTCAGACCGCCGGACAGGATGGCGTCTACCAGCTGCTGCTCCGCTTTCTCTATGGCCCTGACGCGCAGCTTCAGGCTGTTGGTCTCAGAGGCCTCTGCTCTGCCGGGGGGGCGGCTTACAGCCCTCAGGCCGGACAGCTTTTGAGCGATGCAGTCATGGACCATGCTCTCCAGGTCTTCGGCGTAGATGGTCATGCCCGGCCCGGCGCAGGTGCGCTTGTGGGTTTTTCCGGTGCAGTGAAAGTACCGCCGGACCTGGCCTGCCTTGTTGGGCTTGCCCTTGATTGTGGTCATGGCGTGGCCGCAGCCGGCGCAGTACACCTTGCCGGCCAGCCAGCTGGTGCGGTTGCTGAGGCTGTTTCCCAGCTGCTTGTTTCTTTCCAGCTTTTGCTGGCATTTCAGCCAGACGTCCGCCTCTACCAGACCTGGGTGGGACAGGAGCACCAGCTTCATATCCGACCAGTCCGGACTGGCCGGGTCATGCCTGGTGCGGCCGTAGAGGCGCGCGCCGTACTCTCCGGTAAACCGGGAAAGGTCCGCCGCAATGGGCGTGCCCCGGTTATGGTAGTAGTCGTATACATCCGAGTCGGCCTTGACATAGATGGGGTTTTTGAGCAGCGCGGACAGCTTGGCGGTGGTCCAGCCGCTGCCCTGGGAGGGCTCTTTGTCCTCCGCCGCCAGGATTTTCAGCAGCTGGCGCAGGGAGACGCCCTCTTGGGCGTAGAGCCGGAAGATGGTTTTGACCCGCTCCGCCTCGGAGGGGATGGGGCTCAGGGCTCTGGTTTTGACATTGTGGATGACCGCTGGGACCAGCTCAAAGCCATAGGGCCGGCGGCCCCCCATGTAGAGCCCCATTTCGCTGCGGTGGGCGTAGGCCTGGGCCACCCGGCTGATGATGGACGCGCGCTCGAACTCGGCAAACACCATCAGCAGCTTTACCAGCATTTCTCCATAGGGTGAGGAGGTGTCAAAGGACTCCTGGGAGGATACGAATTCTACGCCGTACTCCTTGAACTCCTGTAGAATGCCCACAAAGTCGGACAGGGAGCGGCTGATTCTGTCCAGCTTGTAGACCACCACCTTGCGGGCCCGGCCCTGCCGGATCAGCTTCATCATCCGCTGAAAGCCCTGCCGGCGGACGCTGCCCCCGGAGAAGCCGTTATCCACAATGGGGATCACCTTCTCGTCCCTCTCGCTGGGGCGGAGCATGGAGCGGCAGTATTCCAGCTGGGTCTCGCAGCTGATGCTGTTCTCACGCTCTACCGATTTGCGGGCATAGAGTACGATTGCCATGGGCGCACCTCTCTTCTGGCAGATGCCGTTTTGTGTCAAGGGGACGGGGCTATGACGCCGCCTCTTTGCCGGGGGCGGTGAGGGCGGCGGTCAGCTCCCGGAGCAGCTGCTCCCGGTCAGGGGCCTCCTGGTCCGGGACAGTAAGATGCTGGACAGGGTGCCTTACACCCTTTCTGTCTGTGTAGTCCTGCTTCAGATTCGTCATGGCCATACCTCCCGGACTGCCCGGCCAAGGCCTGGGGCTGGAATGCAGGGGGACGCCCCTTGTTATGATAGTATGCGTGAGGCTGCGGTATCTTTCGCGGATGGGGATATTCTGGGCTTGTGTCGGCTGAATTTGGGATTGGACGGGAGGGGATGCGCCTTGACCGGCTGCCGGGCTCTGCACGAAAAAAATCCCGGAGCCCCTGCAAATGCTGGGCTCCGGGCTTTTGCTTAAATGGCTCATTTTGGCGAGGGGCTGCGTATTCTCACCGACCGGCTGGACTCCAGGAACTTCTACGCCTTCAATCCCTCTTTCGACAAGTAAGCGCGGAAAAAACCGGACAAGGGCCGGCAGGGCTGATCACCCTGCCGGCCTTTTTCCGGTTTTGGGTTGGGATGGTTAGAGGCGGCGGTTTGGGGGAAGCTTGTAAATATCGGTAGGAGGTTTACGGGCAGGATGTCGCTATAAACCGTGAGTGCAGGCCTCTTGGTTAGCTGTTGCCACAAACTGCGACCACAAACCTCCCGGCCCGCTGCCGCCAGCACTGGCTGTGCCTTTGAGTTGGCTCCGCCAACTCAGCGCCCCGCTAGCTGGGTCCAGCGTCACGCTGGGTCGTTTTCGATGATGGTGTGGGGGTCCAGGTAGGCGGAGTCGCGGCGGACCTCCAGGTGGAGGTGGGGCTTGTCAGCGGACTCCTCGGGCACCGCTGTCACTGTGCCGATGGCCTGGCCGATGGTCACCACGTCGCCGGGCTCTACCAGGAAGTTCTCGCCCAGTCCACAGTAATAGAATTGATAGTCGCCGTGCTCAATTACCAGCACATTGCCCAGCATACTGTCGGTGTAGGCCTCTTTTACCATGCCGTTGCCGCAGGCCAGCACCTGCTCGCCGCTCTCCGCCGCCAGGTCGGTACCGGTGTGCACCCGCCAGTCGCGCATGGTGGCGGAGTACATGGGCGCGCCGGAGCTGTAGGCCTTGGCAACCTCTTTGGAGCTGACCGGGTAAATCAGCTCGCCGCTGATTTCATAAAGAGGCGCGTTGGCAGGCACCTGGGGCTCCTCCTGGACCTCCTCCTGGGGCTCCTCTGCCACGGCCTGGGGCGCGGCGCTGGGGGCCGGCGTGGGGGCCGCGGGCTTGGGAGTGGCCGCAGGAGCCGGTGTGGCTGTGGCCCTGGGCCGGACCTGCGAGGCTGCTCCGCCGGCCTGGGGCCGGGCGCTGGGCGTTGGGCTGCGGGGAGCCTCCGGGTCGTCGCTGACACGGCTGGCGGTTTGGCTGGTCTCCCCTACGGCCTCCATATAGCCCTGCACCGCGTCGAAGGTGCTCCAGGCCGCTACGCCTACCGCTACCAGGCACACCGCCAGGGCCAGATAAAACCCGTTGCGCCGGGCCTTGCCCTCTGAAAAGCGCTTTCCGTTCATGTTCATAGTTACCTTCCTTTCAGGCCGGTCCGCAGGGCTGCGGGCTGGCTGTATACTTTTTTCATGCACTGGTATTCTGGCCGGAAAGCCTTGGCATTATGCAGCCGCCATTTAGGGCTTGTTTGAAAAAACACAAAAAGAAAAGAGCCGGCGAACCGGCTCTCTCCTTTGTACTTGAGGGGTATTATTGAGGAGGGTAGAACATGTATCTCAAGAAAAGGTTGGTCCATTTCTGAGTACGGGTATATTATACTCCGGTTGGGCCCGGCAGTTGTTACGCCGCTGTGAATAAATGGGAAACAAATTCCGGCTTTCCTGTGAAGAATTTTCCGGGGCTTTCAGGGGGAAGTTGGCTGTGTGGGCTCGAAGGCTTCTGCTCTGGGAACCTGCCAGAGAGGTGGGGGCCGCTGGACTCCTGTTTTCGCGGGGTGGGTTTGTGTGGGGAGAGGGGCTGAGGGGCGCGGTTTGGGTTTTTGTCGGGAAATGTTTTAAAAATATTTTTTCATTTTTCAAACATCTGTTTTGCAATTTGCCGGAGTCTATGCTATAATGTGTGGTGACAGAGGAAGAATACCCGCCAGCCGCGGGTTCATGATAAAAGACTTGCCTGGAAGGAGGCTTTTCATGCAGGGCTTGACTGCCAGCCAGCAAAAAGTTTTAGACTACATCAAGGAGGCCGCTCCCTCTGGCATTCCCCCCACGGTGCGGGAGATTTGCGCTGCCACCGGGCTGCGCTCCACCTCCACGGTACATGCCCACCTGAAGACCCTGGAGCGCATGGGCTATATCAGCCGGGGGGCGGGGCTGAACCGCAGCATTCGGATTGAGGGGGCCATGCCCACAGCCCAGGTACCCATTCTGGGCCGGGTGACTGCCGGGATGCCTATTCTGGCGGTAGAGGACATTGAGGGGTATATCCCCTTTCCCCACCGGGACGACCGGGAGCTGTTTGCCCTGCATGTGATGGGGCTGAGTATGCGGGACGCGGGGATTCTGGACGGGGACTATGTGATTGCCGAGAAGACCCCCACGGCCGACGACGGGGAGATTGTGGTGGCTATGATTGAGGACGAGGCCACGGTGAAGCGTTTGTATCGGGAGGCGGACTGCATTCGCTTGCAGCCGGAGAACCCGGACTTTGAGCCCATCTACTCTGACCAGGTTTATGTGCTGGGCCGGGTGGTGGCTGTGGTGCGCTATTACTGAGCCTCCCCTTTCAGGTAGGCTTCCAGGGGGGCCAGGCTCTCCCGGCTGGTTTTGTCAAAGGACTGCTGTATATTTTGCAGCATCACCTTCTCTTTGGAGGTGTCGGCGTGGGCTTTCAGCATTTTGCGGAACACTGCCATGAGCAGCTTGTCCAGGGGGCTCATGGCGGCGTAGTTCAGCCCGCCCTGTAGATAGAAGGGGCGGAGGAATTTCAGCTCCTCGGGCTGAAAATTCTCCCGTTCCAGCCGCCGCACGTCCGAAGCGTCCGGGGGCATGGCCCCGGTGAAGAATACGGCGGCCCGCTTGCCCCTTAACCGGGGCATTTGTTTTTTGAACCAGCCCAGCCGCCGGATTCTGCCCACATAGCAGCCGCCGCCAAAGGCCACGGCCTGGTAGGCGGTCAGGTCTACGGTGTTGCGCTGGGCAAATTCCACGCAGTCGCAGGCCAGGTCCTCTTGAAGCCAGCGGGCGTATTTCTCGGTAAAGCCGGTTTTTGAGCTGTAGATGATCAGGGTTTTCATGGATTTTCCTCCCTTTGGTTGGTTGACGGGGCAGCGTGGGCTGTGTAAAACCACTGGATATGGGCGGCCAGCAGGGGCTTGGCCTGCTGCCAGTCCTGGTGCTGGGCCATAATGAGAAAGACCCCGCCGTAAAACGCCAGGGCCAGGGCCTCCGGGTCCTGGCGGGGCATGGCGCCTGCCTCCATCAGCCCGGCGAAGACCTCCGCCTGCACCTGCATGGGGTATTGGCAGAACAGCCGCCGGTACAGCTCCGCCGACCGGGGGTCCTCATACTGGCTTAGGGCGAGCAGCTGCCGGAAGCGGCCGCAGTAGGGGTCTTCATAGAACCAGGCGAACACCTCCAGCACCCGCTCTGTCAGGCTGGCGCCGGTGAGGAGAAAGGCCTGGGGCTCTTCGCCGGGGGCAAAGGGCAGGGACCGGCTGCGGTAGTAGTCTTCCGCTTTGGCCCAGCAAATATCCACAATGGCGTCAAAAATCTCCCGTTTGCTTTTGAAATGGCTGTAGAGGGAGCTCTCCTGCACGCCTACGGCCCGGGCAATGTCCCGGACAGAGACAGCGGCATAGCCCTGGCGGGAGAATAAATTCAGGGCCTCCCAGATGATTTTTTCTTTGGTATCCACAGGACCTCCTTGCGAACAGTTGATTGTTTTTATATTGTACTATCGATTGTTCGGTTTGTCAAGGGGGGATGGGTGGAGGCGCGCCCAGCTTATAAAGCGACATCCTACTTTGCTAGTGTTAAAATAGTGTATATTCAGGTGAAATGGAGGGGTGTCAGGGCTTATGCTTTCGTATCCTCTCCCCCTTTTTGGTACAAAAATTTATCTATGAGAGGGGCGTGGGGCGGGAGAAGTGCGCGGTTTTTAGTCGGCTGCGGCGGGCGGCGCAGCCGGCCAAAGGGATGAACGGGAAAAGCCCCATGCTGCTGCTTTTGCAGAGGCATGGGGCTTTTGTTGGTTGAATGGGGCGGCTACCGCAGGGGGAAGGTCTGGGTGGTGCCGTCGTCGTTGGTGTAGACCATGTAGGGCTTGCCTGCAATCAGCTGGTCGGCCAGCTCCTGGTGCTTTTCTTCGTCTCCCTCGCCGCCGTCTATGTACAGCTGGACCCAGAAGGTTCCAGAGGCCAGCTCGGTTTGCAGGGTGTAGCCTGTATAAGCCTCTTCGAGAGGAGTGCCGTCTCCGGTGAAGAAGGCGAACTTGCTGGGAAAGTCGGGGATGTCGATCTGGCCGGTCTCCCGGTTGTAGTTGTCGCAGAACCAGCTGATGCCAAAGGTCAGGCCGAAATTGTCCTCGCCATAGGTGCCCCGGCCCAGGCTGACCACGCAGCAGCGGCCGTCCAGAAAGTCAAAGCCAATCTCCGCCAGCTCCTCATCGGTCATGGGCTCTCCCCAGTCGGTGAACAGCTTGTTGGCGTAGGTGCCGTCCTGGTTGCGGGGGGCTTCGTAGTCTGACACCCGCAGCGCCAGCTGGTCGACGGAATAGGCGTCGCTCATTTCATAGGAAATGGCCATGGTCCAGCCAGGGTTCAAGTCTCCGTAGCCGGAAAACAGCTCGTCCAGCTGATTGCCCTCCTTGTCGCAAAAGCTCATGCCAATGTCTCGGTATGGGCCGTGGAACACCACTGCCAGCACATTGTCATGGGCATAGGCCAGCCGCACCTCTCCCTGGTCCAGGGTCAGCTCCTGGGCCTCTGGCTGCTGCTCCTCCTCGCTCGGCGTCTGCTCCTGCTCCTGGCTGGAGGCCTGACTGCTGGAAACAGCGCTTTCGCTGCCAGCGCTGCTGGCTCCCTCCGGCTTGCTCCCGCTCTCGCTGCCGCAGGCTGTCAGCGAAAACAGCAGGCAGCAGCTGAGCAGGGCACAGATCCATCTTTTCATTGCTTACTCCTTCCTTTCTTCCATCTTTTATGACGGACAAAAAACTGGGGCGTTCCTCATCACGCAGAAAAAGGAACTCCCCAGTGGTTTAGTATACCAATATTGGGTAGGCTTGTCAACTGAGCCAGCAGACTGGCCGTTCACTGAAGGAATAGCCCAGGGCTTGGTACATGGCTTGGGACTCCGGGTCGTCTACCGGGACGTGGACAAAGGGGGCGAAGCAGCGCTCAAGGCACCAGGCGGTTGCCCAGGCGGCCAGCTGCTGCTCTAAGCCCTGGCCCGCAAGCTCTGGCAGCACCGTGAGATACCCCAGGCCGCCCTCGGGGTACAGGCCTGCCAGGCCCAGCAGCCGCTGGCCCTCCCACAGGCCCTGAAGGGCTCCGGCCCGGAGCCGCTCCTCCAGCTCCCCCTCCTCAAAGGCCTGGGGGAAGGCCTGCTGAATCACCGGCCCCTGGCTGGGGTCCAGCAGGGTAAAGGCCCCCTCCGCCTCTGGGGGCTGGGGGTTCAGCCAGGCCCCGGCCCAGCACTGCATCATGCCGGAAAAGCCCAGCATATCCATTACCAGCCGGGCGGTGGCCTCGTGGTGCACTGCCGCCTGTAAGGGCCGGACAATGCCCCCGCAGAGGGCCTCGCCGGCCTGGACATCCTCCGCCGCCAGCAGATATGCCCCGCTTTTTGCCACATACACCAGGGCTCCGTCCTCCCGCACAGCGGCCACTGAGCCGTCCCCCCGGCGCAGGGCCTCCAGCATGTCCATGTGTAAGATCGGGTCTCTGCCCAGATAGGAGCAGGCCCTCTGTTCCAGCTCCCGCACCGGACCGGTTACAGCCGGGGCAGGGCCTTGGCCAGCAGCCGGGCGGATTTCTCTGCGCAGGCCTGGACAAAGGCGGGAAAGTCGGCGGGGGAATCGTCGTTGGCGTTGTCGCTGACGGCCCGGAGGATGGCAAAGGGCACGCTGTTCATATAGCAAGCCTGGGCAATGCTGGCCCCCTCCATCTCTACGGCCTTGGCCCCGAACTGCCGGCGGAGCTGCCGGCCCTTGGCCGGGTCGGCCACAAAGCTGTCGCCGGTGGCAATGACCCCCAGATGGGCCCCGCCATAAATCTGGCGGGCCTCTTCCAGCAGCAGGGCGGAGGCGGCCTGGTCGCTGTTCAGCATGACAAAGCTCTCCTCCCCCTCGCCCCGGCAGATGGTGAGCTGGCTTTGGGGCTCGCCCAGGGGGGTGGTGTCAAAGTCGTGCTGCACGCACTGGCTGGCCACCACCAGGTCGCCAATGCCAACGTCCATGCCGCCGGCCACCCCCACGTTGATAACAAGCCGGGGGGCGTATTGGGTGATCATCACCTGGGCGCATACGGCGGAGTTCACCTTGCCCGCGCCGCATTTTGCCACCACACAGTCCACGCCGCCCAGCAGGCCGCGGTGGAACACCAGCCCGGCGGTCTCCTGGGTGCGGTCGTTTTCCATTTGGGCGATCAGGCCCTTGACCTCCACTGTCATGGCGCCGATGACGCCGATGGGGCCTTTGTTCTCCATATATTCTGTTCCTCCCTTATTGTTTTTGCTCCGCCGGTCTGGGCAGACCGGGCAGGGGGTGCGCTGGCTTCTCTGTTTTTAAACAGGCGTTGTTTTAACTGGGTTATTGTTTCCGGGTCTTCTCCGTGATAAACCGGGTGAAGTCCTCAAACTCGCCTTGGGTGAAGCCGTATTGGTCTACCATGTAGGCGTTGTCGGGGCCATAGTAGAGGTAGACATATTGGCCCCGGCGGCGCACGGTGGTGATTTGGAAATAGGGGATGATGCTGGCGGACTGGACGCCGGACACCCGGAAGGCCTCGGGGTAGAAGGTGTAGTGGGCGGTTTGGGACTGGCCGCGGCCATAGACCTTGCGCTGGATTTTTTCTACCGCGGCGGGCATGGCAATGATTTTATAGGCATAGTACACGGTTACGCCGGCGGCAAGCAGCTTCATCCACCACTCGGTGTGGGCCAGGAAGGCGGTGCACAGCATGATGAGGCACATGGCGGCGCCAAAGCTCAGCTCCCCTATATTTTTGACATAGGCCTGGTAGAAGCTGAAGTGGTGGATCGCCTCTTTGGTGCAGTCGGTGTCGTTTTGGAACAGGGCCTCGCCCTGGACCTCGTTGGGGTCGTGGTCTCTGTGGTAGGCGGACAGCTGCTCGGCCAGCTTGGCCTTCTGCTTTTTGTCCCGCCGGGACTTGACGGGCAGGTAGATGAGGGGAACGCCCACTGCCAGCAGCAGCAGGCCCAGCAGCACCAGGCTGCCGGTGAGGCTGGCCGGGTCGGCCTGGGGCTTTTCTGTGACCCGGGTGAAGCGGATGGAGCTGACCAGCTCCTCCATCAGCTGCTCTTGCTGGGGAGTGATCTCCTGGTCGCCGCCGTAAATGTCAATATTGACCGCGTAGCCGTTGACAATGGTGCCGTACAGCATCTCGTGCATGGGCTCCTCGCCGGCCATGTCCAGCCGCACCCGGTAAAAGGGCCGGTCTCCCACCGGGAACCAGTCCTTGGTCACGGTCAGGTCCTCGTTGTTGGACTCCGCCAGGTCTGTCAGCACCTGCTCCAGCTCCTCGGGGGTGAGAAGGGCCAGGTCGTAGACCCGCTGGCTGTAGTCGCTCTGCCGCTGCATGACGGTGATATTGGTCTTTCCGTCCTCTGAGATAAAATTGGCCAGCACGCCCATATCCGCGTAGTCCTGCAGCTTGGCGGCCGCGTCGCCCACCCCGGCCAGAGCCCAGGCAGGGTCGTCCTCGGCCAGCTCGGGGCCCAGCTGGAGCATCCCCTGGGGGACCTCCAGGGTAAAGTCCTCCCCGCTCCAGGACTGGGCCAGGGCGGGCATGGCGCAGGCGGCCAGCAGAAAGGCGGCCAGCAGAAGGGCGGTGAGGGAAATGAGTTTTTTCAAGGGTTTGTCCTTCTTTCTGTGTTGCCCTGCGGGGCAGGGCGGGCTTTTTATACATTATATCATAACCGGGGATGATGTCAAGGGGCGCGCCTGTCGCGTAAACAACAGCTTGCACAAGCTGCTGCGAGGAGAAGCTGTTTTACCGGTCTGAAAACAGGAGGGGGATTCGGGGGAAACGGGGGCTTTCAGGGCCTGCTTTTTCGTACCCGCAGCTCCCCTTTCGTGCATAAAGCCGGGCAGGGCGGCGGGGATTTTTTTCGGGCCTGCCCTGTATTCGCTCTTGACGTATCAAAAAGAATGGCGTACAATAAAAGCATGAAAGGAGGTTGGATGCTTTGGTTACTGCTGTAATTACCGGCGCCTCCAGCGGGCTGGGCAAGGAATACATCAACGCCATTATCTCCCAGTTCCCCACAGTAGACGCCTTTTGGCTGGTGGCAAGGCGCAAGGAGCTTTTGAAGGAGATTGCCGAGGCCCACCCGGACAAGACCATTGCGGCCGTCTCTTTGGACCTGTGCAGGGAGGAGAGCCTGGACCTGTTTGAGCAGCTGCTGAAGGAGAACAACCCGGAGATCAAGGTGCTGGTCAACAACGCGGGCTTTGGCAAGTGCGAAGACTTTTTCTCCTCCAACCGCCGCTCGCAGACAGACATGGTGGGCCTGAACTGCACGGCTTTGACCGGCGTGACCCGGCTTTGCCTGCCCTATATGCTGGACGACAGCCTGGTGCTGAACATTGCCTCGATTGCGGCCTTTGCCCCCACCCCCCGCATGTCGGTGTATGCGGCCACCAAGAGCTTTGTGCTGTCCCTCTCCAAAGCCCTGCACGACGAGCTGCGGCCCAGGGGCATTAAGGTGCTGGCTGTGTGCCCCGGGCCCATGGACACGGATTTCTGGCAGGTGGCCAATGTGCCGGAGGGCAAGTCGCGGCTGATTGACAAGCTGCCCCGGGTGACCCCCAAGGAGGTGGCCGAGGCCTCGCTGCGGGCGGCAAAGCGGGGCAAGCTGGTGTATACCAGCGGGTTCTTCTACAAGGTCTACCGGCTGCTGGCAAAGCTGCTGCCCCACGGCTTTTTGATGGAGTTTACTGAGATATAGTCCCTGGCCCAGAGGGCCGCTGTCTGGCGGGAAGGGGACTGTGGACCGGAGAGGCCGGCGGGTCTTTGGGACGCAAAAAAGGACCAGGGCGGCCTGGTCCTTTTTCTTGTGGGCTTTTTGCCGGCGTTTTATTGGGCCTGTCTGTCACCGGGACTGCTTGCGCAGGGTGCGCATGCAGCGGGTGCAGACGGTCAGCCGCCGGAGGCCCTGGGGGGTCTCTACGTTCATGCGGTGCAGGTTGGGCTTGATTTTTTTCGGTGTGCGGCCGTTGACATACATGCGGTCGCGGGCAACCTTTTTGCCGAACACCGTGGTCTTTCCACATAGTTCGCAGCGCGTATGGATTCCTTCTCTCTGCTGGGTTTTGGCATAACGGCAGAGCTGTGGCTATAGTATAACCTGCCCGCCCCCTCCCCCGCAACCCCGCACATGGGGCAGAAATGTTCCCGCGCCTGCCCCGGTTTGTGGCAGAATCAAGCCGGTCCTTGCGCGCGGGGGCGGGATGCGGTATAATTTGCATATGGCATATACGGTAAAGCACTGGAAGCGCAAAGGAGGGAGGTCTGTTTTGACCCGATCTGTGAAGCGTGCATAGCAAGGGCTATTGCACAGAAACCAAAAGGATGCACAATAGCCTTTGCTCATCCCGAAATCATTGTTTCAGGAGGAGCAGTATGCGCTATGCACGCGCCCAGGATCTTCTGCCCCCGGAGCTGCTGGAGGAATTGCAGGGATATATTGACGGGGCCTACCTCTATATTCCCCGCAAGGAGGAGAACCGGCTGGCCTGGGGGGCCCGGACCTGCAGCAAAAAGGAGACCGCTGCCCGCAACCGGCAGATTCTTCAGCGGTTTTGCCAGGGCGAGACAGCGGCTCAGCTGGCCGAGGCCTTCTTTCTTACGGAGAAGACGGTCCGGCGTATTATCGCCCAGGAGCGCAGAGCCGGGCAGGAGAAGGAGGCACAATAGAAAAAGCAAGCCGCGGCTGTCCATTGGGACATGGCCGGGGCTTGCTTTTTGAGTTTTTGAGGGACTTTATTCCGCAGGCGCAGGGGCCTGCGTCCAGCTCTCTTTATGCTGTCTGCCGCACCAGCCAGAACACGGCCATGAGCGCGGGCTGGTGCAGCAGGTAGATGAGCAGGCTGTGCCGGCCCAGAAACGCCAGGCCCGGTATGCCGGGCTTCAGCCGGTCCATCGCCTGGCGGCGGGAGCCCGCCAGCCGCCACAGGAAGTAGCCTGTGAGATAGAGGAAGACCCAGGGGATGAGGGGGAAATAGTCGGAGGAGGAAAAGCCCGGGCCCGGCAGGCCTGCCACGGCCAGCCAGTCCCACTGATACAGCCAGGGGGGCAGGGGGCACAGGCGCAGGCTCTCGAACCCCAGCCAGCCCCGGGGCACATTGCGGGTGAGGAAAAAGGCGGCCAGGTTCAGCGCCAGGCCCAGCCAGGGGGAGAAGGGCGGCAGCTGCCAGCGGCTACACAGGGCCCACACGGCGCACTGAAGCAGAGCCGCCAGCCCCAACAGATACAGCACCCCGAACAGGATGAACTCGCTGGGCATGGCCAGCCAGGTGGCAAGCGTCACCAGCAGCCCGGCCCCCAGCACAGTCAGCCCGTGGCGCACCGGGTGTCGGGACAGGCGGAAGCAGAACCCGGACAGCAGAATAAAGCCCCAGCAGATGCTCTGCTGCCAGACATAGCCCGCCGGGCCGGTATACCAGGGAATGGGGATGCCGAGAATGTACACCACGTCATAGAGGGCGTGATAGGCGATCATCTGGACCAGCAGCAGGCCCCGGAGGGAGTCCAGGGCCTGGTAGCGGCCTCCGGTCTTTTTGGGGGTCAGACGGCTCAATAGCCCAGCACCCCCCGGAGAGATTCGTCGTCCTCTACCCAGCTGCTGACGGGGATGACCCGGTAGTGGTCCTTGTCGTCGCGGACAATGACCCGGGCGATGCCGGCGTTGATGGCCAGCCGCTTGCACATGGAGCAGCACACGGCGTTTTTGATGTAGCTGCCATCTGGAACCTCGGCGCCGGTCAGGTACAGGTCCGCGCCAATCATGTCCCGGCGGGAGGCGGAGATGATGGCGTTGGCCTCGGCGTGGACGGAGCGGCACAGCTCGTAGCGTTCTCCCCGGGGAATGCCCAGCTGGGCGCGCAGGCAGTAGCCCAGGTCGGTACAGTTCTGCCGGCCCCGGGGGGCCCCCACATAGCCGGTGGAGATGACCTCATCGTCTTTGACAATGACGGCGCCATAGCGGTGGCGCAAGCAGGTGCACCGCTGAGAGACTACCTCGGCCAGGTCCAGGTAGTAGTTGATTTTGTCCCGGCGGGGCTGGGCGTTTTCCATAGTGTGGCCTCCTTGTATGTGTATGTCAGGCGGGGGAAAGCCTGTCCCCCGCTGCGGGTTTTGCTGTCTTCTTGGATTATTTTGCGGGAAAAGCTTTGCGGCTGTTGGGGCACGTTTTGTCAGGACAGATTTCATGAAAACACATGATATTATAAATCTGTTTGGAGAAGTCCGGCGCTTCGCGCTTCAGGGCTTCTCCTTGTGTTTGTCAAAATACATTATACCACAGGCCTTTCCCATTGACAACTTTACTTTTTTGAAAAAAAATGTTACAATGGTTCTGCTTCTGATTTTTTAGGGGGTCTGATATCATGACCGGCTCTTTGTCTGGCTGTTTGGCCGCGGCTGGCTATCTCTGCTTCTTTCAGCTGTGCGGCGTGGCGCTCTCCGGGGCTCTGCTCTCTCGGGAGGGGCTGGGGGTGCGGCTGCTTTTGGGCAGCGTTGCGGGCAGTGTGATGCTTCAGTGGCTGCCTGCCCTGGGGGCTTTTGTGTGGGGCTTTACCCTGCCTGCTCATCTGGCGGCATTGGCCCTGGCCGCTGTGCTGGCCGGGGGCGCGGTCTGGCTGGCCCGGCGGCGGGGAGGGGGGGCTCTTCTGGGGCTGAAGGAAGCCTCGGGGCTGCTGGGCCACCCCTCTCTGCTGGCTGTGCTGGGCCTGTGGCTGTTCTTCTGCTTTCTGGTGGTCCACTCCTTCCGCTGGGCGGACGGCCGGGTCTACAGCAGTCAGGCCACCTTTGGGGACATGGCCATGCACCTGAGCTTTATCACCAGCCTGGCCAGGCAGGGGGCTTTTCCGCCTAACTACTCCCTGCTGCCCGGGGCCCGGCTGTCTTATCCCTTTTTGTCTGACAGCATTTCGGCCAGCCTGTATTTGCTGGGGGGAAGCCTGCGGCTGAGCTATTGCCTGCCTATGTTCTGGGCAGGAGCCCAGGTGATGCTGGGGGGCTGGCTGTTTTTGCGGGAGCTGCTGGGCCGGCGGCTGCGCAGTCTCATTGCCTGGGCGTTGTTCTTCTTTAACGGGGGGCTGGGGCTTTTCTACATTCTGGGGGACGGGCCGGGGGGCTTCTCCCGGATTTTCACCGCCTTTTATCAAACGCCCACCAATTTGACGGAGAAGAACATTCGCTGGGTGAATGTGGTGGTGGACATGCTGCTGCCCCAGCGGGCCACTCTGTTCGGCTGGGCGGTGCTGCTGCCCGCGCTGTATCTGCTGGCCCGGGCAGTGTTTGGGGGAGAGCGGAGGCTGTTTCCGGTGATTGGGGTGCTGGCGGGGGCTCTGCCCATGATTCACACCCACTCCTTTCTGGCCTTGGCCCTGGTGTGCGGGGCCTGGCTCAGCGTCCGGCTCTGGGAGGCCAACGGCCTCTCGGGCAAGGCCGCGCTGCTGGGCAAGGGGCTGGTTGTTGCCGGTTTGGTGATTATGCCGGCGCTTCAGGCAGTTTTGCAGGCCCGGGGCCGCACCGACGGCCCTGGCCTGCTGGTGTTTGCCTGCGCGGCAGTGGCCCTGTGGGTGGTTCAGCTGGCCACTTTGGGGGCAGGGGCCCTGGTGCGGGACAGGCAGGCGGGCCTTCGGCTGCTGGGGGACTGGGGGCTGCTGCTGGGGCTGACCTGTCTGCTGGCCCTGCCCCAGCTGTTGACCTGGACCTTTCAGCAGGTGAGCGGGGGCAGTATGCTGCGGGGGCATTTCGGCTGGGTGATTGGGGAGGACAATTATCTGTGGTTCTACCTGAAAAACCTGGGGCTTACGGCTCCTCTGGCGGTGTTTGGCCTGCTGGCCGCCAAAAAGGAGGCCTTTGCCCGGTACTGCCCGGCGTTGGCCATTTGGTTTGTGGCGGAGTTTGTGGAGTTTCAGCCCAATGACTATGACAACAACAAGCTGCTGTATGTGGGCTTTTTGTTCCTCTGCTGCGCCGGGGCTGAGGGGCTGTGTCATATTTTGGAGCTGGTGAAGAACCGCCGGGCCCGGGCCGGGGCGGCTGCGGCGGCAGTGGGGGCCCTGGCTGTGCCGGCGGCGCTGACCATGGGCCGGGAGGCTGTGGCCAGCTATGAGCTGTTCGGCCAGGGGGCCTTGAGCCTGTGCCAGTACATAGAGGAGGAGCTTGCGCCGGAGGCTGTTGTTCTCACCGACCAGCGCCACAACAATGAGGTGGCCTCGCTCAGCGGCCGCAATGTGGTGTGCGGGTCCCCCTCCTATTTGTTCTATCACGGACTGCCCTATCAGGCCAGTCAGGAGGCGGCAAAGGAAATGTATGAGAACCCGGCGGGGAGCCTGGAGCTTTTTGCCCGGTATGGGGTAGACTATATTCTGGTCAGCGACTTTGAGCAGAGCTCCTTCGCGGTGGACCGGGAGGCCCTGGACCAGCTGTTCCCACGGGTGTATGACGACGGGGCGCGGGTGCTTTATCAGGCGGCGCGCCTGGGAGAGGAGGGAGCTTATGATTGACTTATCGAACCCCGCGGTGGTGCGGGGGATTCTGGAGCGGCACGGGCTGCGGCTGTCCAAGGGGCTGGGGCAGAATTTTCTCATTAACCCCACAGTCTGTCCCCGCATGGCGGAGGCCAGCGGCGCGGCGGAGACTGGGGGGGTGTTGGAAATCGGGCCGGGGATTGGGGTGCTCACCCGGGAGCTGGCCCGGGTGAGCCGGAAGGTGGTGGCTGTGGAGCTGGACCAACGGCTGCTGCCTGTGCTGGGGGAGACCCTGGGGGACTGCCCCAATGTGGAGCTGGTGCAGGGGGACATTATGAAGCTGGACCTGCACCGGCTGGTGCGGGAGAAATTTGAGGGGAAGCGGATTTGCGTGTGCGCCAACCTGCCCTATTACATTACCTCGCCGGTGGTCATGTCTCTGTTGGAGAGCGGCCTGCCTTTGAGCTCTGTCACAGTGATGGTGCAGCGGGAGGCGGCCCAGCGGCTGTGCGCTCCCCCGGGGGGCCGGGCCTGCGGGGCGGTGAGCGTCAGCGTGCACTACCACAGCCAGCCCCAGATTCTGTTTGGGGTGAGCAGGGGGAGCTTTCTACCGCCCCCACGGGTGGAGTCGGCGGTGATTCGCTTTCAGATGCGGGAGGAGCCGCCGGTGGCAGTGGACAGCGAGGCTATGCTGTTCCGGGTGGCCCGGGCGGCGTTCTCTCAGCGGCGGAAGACTGCGGCCAACGCGATTTCGGCAGGGCTGAACCTGCCCAAGGAGCAGGTGGCCGGGGCCTTGGAGGCCATTGGGGCCGGGGCGGCGGCCCGGGCGGAGCAGCTGACCCTGGAGCAGCTGGCGGCTCTTGCCAATACCCTGACCAGCAGCCGGATTTTGAGCGAGGAGGCATTTTTATGACAGAGGCGGAACGCAGGCTCTATCAATTTCTTTTGCTGGTGGACGCTGCCGCCATTATTGTGAGCATGATTGCCGGCCCCTTGCGGCACACGGCGGCGGCGGTTGGGGCGGGCGCCTCGGCGGCGCTGATCTCTGTGTGTCTGATTATTTACGGGCTGTACTTCTGGGCCCGGCGGTGAAGCGTCTTTTTAAGGTGTATAGGGCTTGTTTGAAAAATCGGTACATGCCGATTTTCAAGTGTGTTTACTATAAACGCAGGAGCCTTCCCTCTCTGCCCGTGGAGCGTCGGGCTTGGAGGGAAGGCTCTTTTTGTTGGCGCAGGGGCTTGAGGGCGTCGCCTGCGCTGTGTGAGAGGGCCTGGGGGCGGCTTTTGCGGCAAGGAAAAAGCGAACGTCGGCCGGTTTGGCTGGGTTCGCTTTTGGCTTTATTTCGGGTTATTTTCTTCTTCCCGCGCCGCCGCCGTGGGAGCTGCCGCCGCTATGGAAGCCTCCTGAGCGGCCTCCTCCCCCAAAGCCGCCCCGGCCCATACCGCCGCCGGGTCTTCCGCCGCCGGTGAAGCCGCCAAAGCCGCCGCTTCTGGGAGGGCGGGGCGGGCGGGGGCCTGGTCCAAAGCCGCCGAAGCCGCCCGGCGGGGGTGGGGGCGGAGGAGGCGGGCCCCAATGGTTGTGATGATGCCAGTGGGTGCGCCGCCGGCCCATCATGCTGCCCATGAACAGGCCCGGCCAGAAGCCGCCTCCCCCACCGCTGCCGCCTCCGCCGCCCCGGCTCCGGCGCAGCAGATTGACCACCAGCAGGAAGACAGCCACCACAATGGCCGCGCGCACCAGGAAGAAAATGATCTTGCCCACTACGCGGCCTGCATGATAGGAATAGCTCTGGGTCTCATTCTCCCGGTAGCCGTCGTCGCTATAGTCCGGGTGGTTGGGGTTGGGGACGCTCGCGTAGTAGCTTTCCAGCTCTTTTACTACCTGGGTGAAGAACTTTTTGACCCCCGCGTCGTAATCTCCGGCGGCAAAGTCGGGCTCCAGGTACTCATAGAGCAGGTCGTCCAGTCGGGCGCCGTCAAAATAGTCGTCAATGCCTGAGCCCGCGGTGGCATAGTAGTCTTCTTCGCCAATGCCCAGCACCAGCAGAAGGCCGTTGTTCCGCTCCCGGGAGCCAATGCCCCAGTGATTGAAAATGTCGTTGGCATAGTCTTCCCGGTCTTCGCCGCCAAAGAAGTCTACCGCTACCACCGCCACCTCGGCGCCGTACTCCTCAAACATCCGCTGGTTCTCCCGGACGATCTCCCGCTCGGTGGAGGCTGAGAGCACACCGGCGTCGTCCAGCACATATTGATTTTCGGGCCGGTCTGGCACAGCCGCCCAGGCTGCGGGGACCGGCCATGTGAGCAGCAAAACCGCCGCCAGCAGGGCGGCGAGGCAGGTTTTGGGTTTACAGCGTTTCATGGGCACTCTCCTTTTCCTCTGTTTCCTCCGGGGGCCGGGCGGGTCAGCTGCCCAGGGCCTGTTCTACCCGGTCTACAATGCTGTCGCTGAGGTCGTCCGCCCAGTCTGTGGCCCACTCGGCCGCTCCGCCGGCCAGCTCGCCGGCCCGGCCGGCGGTGTCCTCGGCAAAGTCCTCCACCTGTTCCATCAGGTCTTCATAGTCGGGGGCGTCGGGCGGGCTGGGGGCACCTGTGTCCGCCGCTTCCGCAAGCTCCGCAGAGAGGGGGCCGTCCTGGTCAAAGTAAGCCAAAGGCCTCTGGAAAGCAATGGGCTTATACCATGCGTCCAGCTTGGCGTTGAAAGCGCGGGCCTGGTCGTTGTAGCTGCTGCGGTTGATTTTATCCTGCTCGGAGCGCATATTGGCTATAATCTGGGCAGGGTATTTTTTGTCCTTTTCCGCCAAGTCCACTTGCTCCAAGGCATCCGCCAGGGCCTGCGCGGAGGAATCCAGAGCCTGGTTGGCACGGACTGTGTCGGCAAAGCCGGTCTCCTCGCCATCGAACACAGCCATCTCCGCGCAGCGCACCTGATACTCTAGGTCATCGGCCAGGGCTTCCAGAGAGGGCTCCTTGTCTGTATAGCGCTTGGCCAAAGTAGCCAGGTCGCTGGCCGCTGCCTGGCGCTTTTCCAGGCCTTCATAAATAGCGTAGCCGCCCTGATCATAGTAGTAACTGTCAGAGGCCTCCTCCCGCAGCTCGGAAAGGGTGGAGTTGATGCCCAGAGGCACAGCGGCAATAATGGCTGCTGCCATAAAAAGAGCGGCAAAAGGATGTTTCTTCTTTTTGATTTTCAATTAGGAGCACCTCCTGTAAATGTAAAATAACTGTACGCCGGACGGGAAGCAGCCAAAGCTTCCCCTATCTCCAAAGCATTTCCTTTGCGCGGGATGCCGCTAGGTGGAAGGAGAAGCGCAGCGAGTCGGAGCGAGCGATACGCGAATTGCTCTCCGCCAGGAGGGAGTTGGCCTCTCGCCGGGGGTTTTTCTTCGCGCGGGATGCCGCTGGCTGGCAGGAGAAGC
>NZ_JBQISV010000028.1:0-24789 GCF_056800975.1 Acutalibacter sp. | reverse complement strand
AAAGGCCGGCAGCAGGGCCGGGTGCACGTTCATGATGCGGTTGGGGAAGGCCTGCACAAAGCTGTCGCTGGTAATGGTGAGAAAGCCCGAGAGCACCACCAGCTCCACGTTCCGGGCATTCAGGGCGTCGATCAACGCCTGGCTGTAGACCTCCACGTCAGGGTAGTCCTTCCGGCTCAGGGCAATGGCCTCAATGCCGGCCTTTTGGGCCCGTTCCAGGGCGTAGACCCCGGGCTTGCTGGAGACCACCGTGACAATCTCCCCGCCGCCCAGTCTTCCGGCGGCCTGAGCGTCAATAAGCTGCTGCAGGTTGGTGCCTCCTCCTGAGACCAGCACGCCGATTCTCACCATAGAATGACGCCCTCCTCTCCGGAGACCACCTCGCCCAGCACAAAGGCCTCCTCTCCCGCGCCGTTGATAGCGGCCACCGCCTGGTCCGCCGTCTCCTTGGACACGGCCAGGCACAGGCCCACCCCCATGTTGAAGGTGTTGAACATGTCCCGCTCCGGAATGCCGCCGGTCTGCTGAATCAGGCTGAAAATGGGGAGGACGGGCACAGCGGCCTTCTCGATTTTCGCGGTGAGGCCGGGGGTGAGCATACGGGGGATGTTCTCGTAGAACCCGCCGCCGGTAATGTGGCTGACGGCCTTCACGTCCGCGGCCTCCATAGCCGCCAGCGCGGCCTTGACGTAGATGCGGGTGGGGGTGAGCAGGGCTTCGCCCAGGGTGCCGTCCAGCTCGTCATAATGGCGGTTGACAATGTCCTGGTCCTTCTGCAGCATCTTTGCCACGGACACTGCCAGCCCCATGGCCGCACCCACCAGCGACTCCCCGGAGTCCTCTATTTTGCCAATGCCGAAGACCTTGCGCACCAGTGAAAAACCATTGGAGTGCACGCCTGAGGACTTCACCCCGATGAGCACGTCCCCGGGGGCCAGGCGGCTGCCGTCAATAACCTTCTCCCGGTCCACCACGCCCACGGTGAAACCGGCCAGATCGTAGTCCTCAGGGGGCATCATGCCCGGGTGCTCGGCAGTCTCCCCGCCAATGAGGGCGCAGCCTGCCTGTACGCAGCCCTCGGCCACCCCGGAGACAATAGAGGCAATTTTCTCCGGGTAGTTCTTGCCGCAGGCAATGTAGTCCAGAAAGAACAGGGGCTTTGCGCCGCAGCATATCACATCGTTGACGCACATGGCCACCGCGTCGATGCCAATGGTGTCATGCCGGTCCAGCAGCATGGCAATTTTCAGCTTGGTGCCCACCCCGTCGGTGCCCGAGACCAGCAGGGGCTCCTTCATCCCGGCCAGGTCAGGCTGAAACAGCCCCCCAAACCCGCCAATGCCCGAGACCACCCCGGGGATCATGGTGCGGGCCACATGCTTCTTCATCAGCTCCACCGAGGCGTACCCCGCGGTCACGTCCACCCCTGCGGCCTTATAGCTGTCGCTGTAGCTTTTCAGCTTCTGCTCCCCCTGGGGAGCCAGGCTCTCCTGGTCAATGCTCATGTTTGCTCCTCCTTCTGTTGTCAGATGGCCCAGCCGCCGTCTCTGAAAATGGCGACCTCTCTGCCGTCCCTGGTATAGCCGGTGATGTTCAGCTCTTTGCAGCCGATCATAAAGTCCACATGAATCATGGAGTCGTTAACGCCGGCCTCCTTGCGCTGCTCCTTGTCCATGTCCGCAAAGCCGGGGAGGGTCTCGTTAAAGCCCCGGCCCATGGCAATGTGGCAGGCAGCGTTCTCGTCAAACAGAGTGTTGTAGAACAGCACCCCGCTGTTGGAGATGGGGGAGTCGTGGGGCACCAGGGCCAGCTCGCCTACCATGGCCGCGCCCTCGTCCATGGTGATCATCTTCTCCAGCAGGTCCTGGTGCTCCTGCGCGTGGACGGCCACAGCCCTGCCGTCCTTGAAGTCCATGGAAAAGCTGTCGATGATCGTGCCCTGATAGGAGAGGGGCAGGGTAGACACCACCGTGCCCTCGCATTTGCCCCGCAGGGGAGAGGTGAAGACCTCCTCGCTGGGCATGTTGGGGTTGTACTCCACGCCGGTGGAGGCCAGGGTGTCGCTGCCCCCGTGCCAGACTCCTCCGGGAATGAGCCAGCACTTGAAGTCCGTGCCGTTGGGGGCCTGATAATGCAGGTAGTCCAGGTCCAGGGCATTGAGCTTTTCACACTTCTCCCGCAGGTTCTTGTTGTGCTGGTCCCACTCGGCCGCTGGGTCATTGTCCTCGGTGATTCGCACGGCCCGGAGGATTTCCGCCCACAGCTTCTCCACAGCAGTGCTGGTCCGCTCGCCGGGGAAGACCTTTTTGGCCCAGGCCTTGGAGGGCACGGCCACAATGGTCCACTGGTACTTGTTCTCCATCTCGTCCTGAATGGGCTTGAACACCTTGCTCTGGGCAATCATGGCCTTCTGCATTTTGCCGGGGTTGATGCCCTTCAGGCCGTCCGGATCAGCAGAGGCGATGTGGATCATGCAGGGCAGCTCCTTGGCGGTGAACTTCATCTTTTCCACGGTCCAGTCCGCTACCTTGCACAGCTCGGTGACGGTCTGGTGGCGGTAGTGGAGCCGGGTAACGGTCTGGTCCGTCCATTCCATCCGCACCCATTTGGCTCCGGCCCGGTAGGCCTCCTCGGCCACCATCTCAGCGAAGGCGTGCTCGCTGACGCTGGCGCTGATGACTGCCCCCTGGCCCTTTTGCAGGCTGACGCCCTTTTGCACGGCCAGCCGGGCGTATTTTCTCATGATGCTTTTTTTCATGCTCCATGGGTCCTTTCCATATGTTTATTTTGACTTCTGGCAGCTTGTCCCATCCAAAAAGCTGTTATGCTTATTCTATGAATAGTAATGTAGAGGCATTCCTTCCTCTCCGGCCCGGTTCAAAGGGTCTTGCCGCCGTTCTTACCTGGCAGTCTTAGCCTGACGCCGGCGCCAGAGGGAGCCTCCCGGTGGAAAGGAGTTCCCCTTACCAGTCCCGAGACTGTAAAGCGGCGTCCTTGTCAAGCGCGCCCTGCTTCATGTCCTCCTTCAGCTGCTGCAGCTTTGCCGCCAGGGCCTCGTCCTCCACTGCCAGAATCTGGGCTGCCAGCAGTGCGGCGTTGTCAGCCCCGTCAATGGCCACAGTGGCCACAGGCACGCCGCTGGGCATCTGTACTGTAGAGAGCAAAGCGTCCAGCCCGTCCAGGGTAGAGGACTTGATGGGAATGCCGATTACCGGCAGGGTGGTGTTGGCCGCCAGGGCTCCGGCCAGGTGGGCGGCCTTGCCCGCCGCCGCGATGATGGCCCCAAAGCCCCTGCTCCAGGCGTTTTTCGAGAACTCCGCCGCAGCCTCAGGGGTGCGGTGTGCAGAAATAATGTGGGCCTCCAGGGGAATGCCCAGGCTTTCCAGGCGTTTTTTGGCCGGGGCAACGGCGGGCAGGTCGCTGTCGCTGCCCATGACAATGGCTATTTTCTTGTTTGGCATAATGCACATTCCTTTCTGATAAAATGGAGTATCCTTTCTCCGTGCTCCCACGGGAAAACAGTGGGGCTTGTGAAATTGTAGTAATTTTGTAACTGTTCACCAGGCTGTGTTTGTGGTAATGTATATAACGGCATTGGCGGGCCAAAGTCTACCAGGCCCAATCGGTGCTCTGCCTCAGATTGAAATAGACCGTTCTGGCGTCCAGCGTCTCCTTCAGCAGCTTTACAGTAAAGCTGCCAAAGGACTGGACCGCCT
This sequence comes from Acutalibacter sp., assembly GCF_056800975.1. Lineage (NCBI taxonomy): Bacteria > Bacillati > Bacillota > Clostridia > Eubacteriales > Acutalibacteraceae > Acutalibacter > Acutalibacter sp. The sequence continues at coordinate 21,073 of NZ_JBQISV010000028.1, read as the reverse complement.
GAGAGGGAGCGCTGCCGTAGATGGCGGCCTCCACCATAACAATGGGCCCGTTTTGCGCTCCGGCATGCCACATGCGGCACTGGCCGGTAAAGCGCAGCATCAAACTCTCCTCTGTTTTGCCGGGCAGCATGGCAATGGCCTGGCCCAGCTGGGTTTTCAGGCCGGCCTCCTGCTCGGGGGTGATGGGGCAGCTGGCTTTTACATCAATAAAGGGCATGTCCATCCGTCCTCTCTGGTTTCATAATCTATTACGCAGTATACTCTAAAAGCGGGAAAATAGCAAGCGTCTGCGGGATTATTTGTCGATTTTTCCCCTGACGGATAGCGCAAAAAAAATCTGCCCGCCCAATGGTTTTCAGTCATTATTTGCTCGCTCCAAGCATAGTTCACAATTTTTTCAGAAAAAGTTTTTATTTTGCTTGCAATTTCGTGCGGGATATGGTATTATAGCCATGGATGATAGCCATATAGCTGTGAAAATTGTTATATAGCTATCCTGGAGAGGCAGGTCTCTCCTGGCCGGACAGCCCCCGAGGGCTCCCGGCGGCAATTCCACTTTGACTGGGGAGGGATAGCCAAGGTCACTGATACGCAATACGCACGGGTACGAAAAAATTTTTTGGGGGGCATGCCCCCCGCAATAAAAATGGCTTTCCCTGCAAGAGGGAAAGCCAATGGGAGTGATGAGCATTGACTAATCCAAGCACCGCCCCGAGAAAGAAGGCGAATTTCTTTGCCCGGGCCATCGAGCAATGGGATCTGCAGATTCTGGTGATCCCTGGCATCCTGTTGCTGTTCGTGTTCAGCTACATACCCATCTACGGTCTGGTCATGGCGTTCCAGGAGTACCGCCTGGGCGATTTCCCCGGCCAGAGCGAGTGGGTGGGATTCAAGCAGTTCATTATGCTGTTTACAGACAAGAACCTGCCCATGGTGCTGCGCAACACCCTGGCCATCAGCGGCCTGAAGCTCACCATTGGCTTTGTGTGCCCCATTATTTTCGCGGTGTTCCTCAATGAGATGCACCATGACCTTACCAAAAAGGTCATCCAGACAGTCAGCTACCTGCCCCACTTCATTTCCTGGACCGTGTGCGCCACGCTGCTGTTCGACTTCCTGAAGGTTGACGGCGGCGCGGTCAATGAGATTCTGCTGGCCACCGGCCTGTTCAAGGAGCCCATCGACTTCTTTGGCAGGGGCGACCTGTTCTGGGGCCTGGCCCTGGTCTCCGACATCTGGAAGGAGCTGGGCTGGAACTCCATTATCTTCATCTCGGCCATGGCCGGTGTGGACGCGGAGATGTATGAGGCCGCCGATATCGACGGCGCCACCCGCGCCCAGAAGATGTGGCATATCACCATCAAGGCGATCAAGCCCACCATCGTTCTCCTCTTTATCATGAACGTGGGCGGCATTCTGAACCAGAACTTTGACCAGATCATGATGCTCACCAAGCAGATGGGCAACCCCATGCTGAAGGAGACTGCCAACGTCATCGACACCTACATCTTCAAGGTAGGTATCTCTGAGAACCGCGCTTCCTTCGGTACTGCGGCAGGCCTGGTCAAGTCCCTGATCAACTTTGTGCTGCTGATTGGCGCCAACACTATTGCCGATAAGGCTGGTGAAAACGCCCTGTTCTGATAATAATTGGAGAAAGGAGGCTTATGCCTTATGACAGGTGTAAAAGAAACGAGACATAAGATGAAATCCAAAAAGGTGTTCAGCGACTATGTCATCATTATAGCCATGGTGGTCATTATGGTCACGGTGTTCATCACCACGCTGTACCCCTTCCTGAACTCTCTTGCTATTTCCTTCAACAAAGCGGACGACACGATTCTGGGCGGCATCACCGTCTATCCCCGTGTGCCTACCGCAGCCAACTACAAGCAGGTGTTCACCAACCCCATGATCTGGAAGGCCTATGGCATCACCTTTGCCCGTACCTTCCTCGGCGCCGCATCCGGCCTGGTGGTCACCGGCGCTCTGGCTTTCGGTCTCTCCCGTAAGAACCTGGCGGGCAGAAAGTTCTACACCTTCTTCTGCCTGATTCCCATGTACTTCGGCGGCGGCCTGATCCCCACCTACTTCCTCATCCGCACCCTGGGCCTGGCCAACACTTTCTGGGTTTACATCATCCCCAACCTGGTAAATATCTGGAATATGATCCTCATGCGCTCCTATTTCCAGTCTGTGCCGGACGCTCTGGAGGAGTCCGCCCGTATTGACGGCGCCAACTACATCACCATCTTCTTCAAGATTTATTGGCCCGTCTCCACCCCCATTATTGCCACCATCGCCCTGTACTTCGGCGTGTTCCATTGGAACGACTGGTTTATGCCCAACATCTACATCACCGACCAGGACCTGAAGCCCATGACCTCTGTGCTGCTGCGCATTATCAACGAGGCCGCCTTTGCCGAAAAGATGGCTGCGTCCGGCGCTAGTGCTGCTGCTATAGGTAACGTAGCCAAGGGCAAAGAGACCAATGTGCGCTCTATTACCATGGCCACCATGATTACTTCTATCCTGCCCATCGTTATCATCTACCCCTTCCTGCAGAGGTTCTTCCTCAAGGGCATCATGATCGGCTCCATCAAGGGCTGATAGGGGAGCGCAGGATTCACTATGTCATTCCGGGCGGCGGACGGCAGTGGGCTGTCCGCCAGCCTGAATGAAAATAATTTTTGTCTTAGGAGGACGAAAACAATGAGCAAGAGAATTTTGGCCCTGTTGCTGGCTCTTGCCCTGGTCGTAAGCGTGTTTGCGGCTTGCGGCGACAGCGGCAACAGCTCCAGCAGCGGCGGCAACAGCTCCACCGCCAGCACCGAGAGCGGCGACGCCAGCTCTGCCGGCGAGGACGAAGGCGAGCCCAGCAATGTCTCTGCTGGTCCCGACGATACCAGCGAGCACTATGCTTTCACCTGCTACTGGTACTATGACTGGGCCCAGCTGAAGGAGTGGGGCGGTGACGCTGTCTCCGCGTATTGGGCCGACAAGTTCAACGTGGACGTGGAGTTCTCCATGCCCGACGCTGACCCCGACTCCAAGCTGAACATCATGCTGACCGGCGGCGACCTGCCCGACTCCATGATTCTGGACCGCGGCCGCGTGCTGAACAGCGTGGTCCGTGCCGGCGCTCTGCAGGAGATCGAGCAGTTCATGTATCCCGGCTGCTCCTTCGAGACTGACGTGGCCGAGATCGCCAAAGAGCTCCAGAAGGTCGACGGCAAGCTGTACGGCATCCCCAACTGGCCCCGCGGCGAGGGCGCCGTGGCCACCGGCGGCAACTACGCCTGGATCATCAACACAGATACCTATAAGAAAGTCGGCTCTCCCAAGCTGGAGACCATGGACGACCTGCATGACTACTGCCTGAAGGTCAAGGAAGCGAACCTGACCTCCTACACCGGTCAGTCCATCATTCCCTTTGCCACCACCAACACCAACAACGGCTTCTATGTATACCAGCAGTTCTACCGCTCTTTGGGCGCCCGCAACCTGGTTGAGAACTACTTCACCCAGGAGAACAGCAAGCTGGAGATCTGCGTGCGCGAGCCCCTGTTTGTTGAGGCTCTGAAGATGGCTAATCAGTGGTACAACGAGGGCCTGTGGTCCTCTGAGGAGTTCACTGACGACGGCCCCATGTGGGAGGAGAAGATGACCAACGGCCGTCCCGCCCTGATGTTCTACGACTTCTCTCAGGACGACTCCAATAACTTCCGCCGCATTACCCGCGAGAAGTCCAACGGCGAGGTTTCTTACGAGGTTTTGGGCGATCCCAACAGCGAGATTACCAAGGACTTCCCCATGTGGCCCAAGGCCAACAAGGACGTTAAGGTCTGCTACGGCGACGAGAATGGCACTGTGGGCTGGAACGTTAACGTTATCACCACCAGCGCAGATCGTCCCCAGCGTATCTTCGACCTGTTTACTTACCTGATCTCCGAAGAGGGCACCCGTGAGGTTTGCTACGGCCCGGAGGGCGGTCTGTGGGAAGGCACCGACGAGAACGGCATTCCCCAGCTGACCAAGCCTTATGCCGACATCACCTCTGACGAAATGAACGCTGCCGGCGCTTGGCTGTGGACGCAGCCTGCTTCCTCTGACTGGATGGATAGCATCAAGTTTGCTGTTAACGCTCAGCAGGATCCCGATAAGCGCAACTGGGTTGTTTCTATCCAGAGCGATCTGTTCTCTCAGAGCAGAGAGAACCCCCATGAGGGCACCAAGTTCATCACCGACCAGAACACCGGCCTGCCCAACCTCATCGACCCCCAGACCGACGAAGGCATTCAGCTGAAGGCTATCCAGGATGAGCTGCAGGTCCGCCTGCCCCAGATCCTGATGGCTAAGGACGAGGCTGAGTTCAACAAGCTGCTGGAGGAGGCTGTCCAGACTGTTGAGAGCAACAACATCGACGGCATCCTGGCTATCTGGCAGGAGCAGTATGACAAGAACATTGAGCTCCAGGGCTTCGACGCCTACGACCCCGCTCACATCAGCGAGGTTTACGGCATGGACCTGAGCTGATTGATTCCATAGTCAAAGGAGTCCGGACCATAGGTCCGGGCTCTTTTTTTTTCACGAAAACCACCCGCCTTGCGAGTGGTTCAAAAGAAAGCTTCTGTCGATGATGTAGAAAGAAAAACTCCTTTTGGTGTAAAATAGGAACACGGTGTGGCAACAGCGAGAGACAACAAAAGGAGGCCATCAAAATGAATGACATGCATACTCTATCAGATACGAGGTGGAAATGCAAACATCTGGGGCAGAAAAGTGGTAAGGACAATAGGGTTGAACGCATGTGAAAGCCAGCGCTTTCAGACGCTGGCCGGTAGCATGGGCTTTCCACCCTTGTGCATGTCACCTCTTTGACAGGTGGTTATAATTCGTATTTACTCTTGTGAGGCTCAACCCGCAAAGGGCTTTACGCCCTTTACCGCGTCTTTGGGAAGAATCACCGCGTCGCCATTGTCAATGTCAATGAGAAGGTAGCGGTCATTACCCATGCCCAACTCCTTCATATAGGTAAGCTGCCGCAGGCCGTGGCGGGTCTCCATGCGCTCCACCAAAGCATGGCGGTCGCTCTCGCTAAGGGCATAGACCAGGTCTACCGAGGCCTGGTCCACTGCCAGAATGTCGGCGGATGCCGTGATGCCAATATTAGGGGTGACCACCGGCTCAGCCCCCACACCCTCGCAGTCGCAGGAGACAGACATGTTGCGCATCACATTCACATAGGCGGTATGCCTGCCAAAAAAGTCAACAGAGGCCTTGGTTGACTCGGTCATACGCTCCATAAACTCCTCTGCCCCAATGTTCCACATGTCGGCAGAGCCGGGGGTGGTGTGAATCATGCCCTTGCCCACCCGCCCGTCGGCGCAGCCAATGCCAATGTTTTTATTGGAGCCGCCGAAGCCCCCCTTGGTATGGCCCTTGAAGTGAGTCAACGCCAGCATGGAGTCGTAGCCGGTGAGGCCCTTGCCCACAGACATCTCTGTGAACCATTTGCCGTTCTTTACCGGCAGCATAACGGTCCCGTCCGCGTCAATAATGTCCACCGGGCAGAAGGTCCAGCCGTTGGTCCTCAGGGCCTCCCGGTGGGCCTCGGTGGTGTAGCGGCCCCCTTGATAGTAGGTGTTGGTCTCAATGACCGCCGCCTCCGGCAGCTCGGTTCTGATCAGATGCTCTACCCAGGGACGGGGGATAATGTTGGGCCCATGGCGCTCGCCGGTGTGGAGCTTCACCCCTACCCTGCCGGTCATTTCTCCGCTGACCCGCTGGTAGATTCTGCGCAGGCCTTCCGCAGACAGGTCCCGGGTAAAGTAGACAATGGACTCGTTGCCGGTGCGCTCCTCATAGGGGACATATCTGTCGCCGCCTGTGCCGGGCACGATTTTTGTGCTCATGCAAATCCCTGCCTTTCCTTTTGTGAATTCTGTTGTGAAAGAGTATACCCTATGGAGCGCGCTCCATGTCAAGAGCTTTTTCAGAGAAAGCAGGGGCTTCTTCTGACCAGTCAGACTCTAGGCCTGCTCGTCCTCGCCCGGCCTGTTCTGGTTTTTGGCAAGGCCGGTGGTTATGGCCCCTGTGGGGCAGACTGACTTGCATTTGCCGCAGCGGATGCACTCCGGGCTGTGGACAGTGCCGCAGCTTTTTGTGACCTCCACGGCCATAGGGCAGGCCTGCTCACATTTTTTGCAGCCCACGCACTTCGCCTTGTCCAACTGCACCTGAAACAGGCTGAACCGGCTGAACAGGCCATAAAAGGCCCCCAGCGGACAGAGATACCGGCAGAAGGGCCGCTCGGTTGCCACAGACGCTGCCAGAATCAGGACCAGTACCAGGGTCTTCCAGCTGAAAAGCGCCCCGGCCAGTCCCCGCAGGGAGGGGTTCGTCAGCAGCAGGGGAATGCCGCCCCCCAGTGTGCCTGCGGGGCAGAGATATTTGCAAAAGGCCGGCGGGGTGACGCCGGTGTCTGTCACCGCAAAGGCGGGAATCAGCACCACCAGTACCAGCAGTACCAGATATTTGCCCCACCGGGCAGATCGGTCGAGCCTTTTGGGCGCTTTCCATTTGGGGGTGGGCAGCTTGTAGAGCAGGTCCTGCACCAGCCCGAAGGGACACAGCAGGCCGCAGGCCAGCCGGCCCAGCAGCACCCCGAACAGCATCAGCAGCCCCAGCACATAAAAGGGGAAATGCCGGCTGCTGCCTCCCAATGCCGCCTGCAGGGACCCGATGGGACAGGCCCCCAGCGCGCCAGGGCAGGAGTAGCAGTTGAGCACTGGGACGCAAAGGGCCTTTGTGCCGCCGGTAAAGATTTTCCCCTTGGCAAAGCCCAGGGCATAGCCGTTCATCAGCACAGCCGCCGCCAGCTGAACCCTGCGCTGAAAGGACAGCCTCAGTCTGCTCAGCCGATTCCGATGCATTCCAGGCATATCATCACCGCCTTTTGCAAAACCTCTCTGTGCTCCTGCCGCGCCAGCCCAATGGTCAGGAGCGCCGCCCCTGCCGCCAGCAGCCCCCACTGTGTCAGCCGCAGCATTTTACTTCTCAAGCTGAATCTCTCCCTTGCCGCTGGCCTTCAGGGCCTTGTTGACTGCCGCCAGGTAGGCGCCGGAGAAGTCCGCGAGGCCGCCGCCCACAATGGGGTCTCCCACCCGGTTTCCTCCCGCGTCCAGAAAGACCGTGGTGGGCACTGCCTGAACGTCGCTGAACATGGCGTAAAAGCCCTCGTCTCCGCTGACCAGGGTAATGCCCTCGTAGCCCGCTTTTTCCAGCAGAGCCTTTGCGGCCTCCTCATTTCCCTGGGCGTCCATACACACGGTGACCAGCCGCACATTGTCCGGCAGGGCCTTTTCAAAAGCGGCCAGGTCCGGCATCTCCGCAATGCAGGGGCCGCAGTAGGTCGCCCACAGGTTCACCACGGTTAGGTCCTTGTCCTGAAGGTCCTTCTGGGTAAAGCTACCGCCCTCCAGCGTGGCGGCGGTAAAGGCGCTGGGGCTCTCCTTCAAAAGAGAGCATCCCGAGGTCAGCAGGGTCACGGCCAGAACAGCCGCAAGCAGCAGAATGGCTTTTTTTGTTTTCATGACAGATCCTTCTTTCCTGGTTTTGGGGACGGCCTTGCCGCCCTGCTTTCTATTATACACGGCCCCAGGGCTCAGCGCAAGAGCGGAAGAGGGACACAGTTATAAAAAACCGCCGGAAAAACGGCAAAAAGGCCGGGAGCCCAAAAGCCCCCGGCCTTTTCTATGGCCGCTTATTCCTTCTCAAAGGAATCCTTGCCCAGACCGCACACCGGGCACACCCAGTCCTCGGGCACCTGCTCCCAGGGAGTGCCAGGGGCAATGCCGTTGTCCGGGTCGCCGGCAGCGGGGTCGTACACATAGCCGCAGGGGCATACATACTTATCCATAACCGCAACCTCCATTTGTCTACTTTTTACCCAGCAATCCGCCGAGGAAGTCCCCGGCCTTGTCCAGGTTCAGCTTTGCCCGCACCCCGTCCGCCAGCTGCTTCAGCTGTTCCTCAGGCAGGTCCACGCCCAGCAGCTTCTCCAGGGTGGGGATGGGCTCCTTGAGAAAGCCATCCTGCAAAGCCTTGTCGTTTTTGAGCCGTTCTACCAGCTCCTCAATTTTCCCCTTGATATCCATGGCTTACTTGAAATAACGCTCCAGCAGGCCCTTGAAAGCCTTGCCGTGGCGGGCCTCGTCCCGGGCCATCTCGTGCACAGTGTCATGAATGGCGTCGTGGCCCTGCTCCTTGGCCAGCTTGGCCAGCTGAACCTTGCCGTCGGTAGCGCCGTTCTCGGCCTCAACTCGCATCTGCAGGTTCTTCTTGGTGCTGTCGGTCACAACCTCGCCCAGCAGCTCGGCAAACTTGGCGGCATGCTCGGCCTCCTCCCAGGCAGCCTTCTCCCAGTACATGCCGATTTCAGGATAGCCCTCGCGATGGGCCACACGGGCCATGGCCAGGTACATGCCCACCTCGGTGCACTCGCCCTGGAAGTTGGCGTGCAGGCCGTCCAGAATCTCCTGGCTCACGCCCTGGGCCACGCCCACCACATGCTCGGCGGCCCAGTTCATGTCGCCGCTCTGCTCTACAAACTTTGCGCCGGGAACGCCGCACTGGGGGCACTTCTCAGGGGGGGTGTCTCCCTCGTGGACATAGCCGCAGACAGGGCATACAAACTTCTTCATGTGAATCATTCCTCCGTTTTAAAATTATATTCAAACGCGCCAAACAACTGCGCCTTTTGACTAGAGCTTTCTTGCGGCCACAATCTCCTCGCCGCACATCTGACCGTTTTCTTCAAAGCCGAATTTGTGGTACAGGGCCCGCGCGGCCTGGTTCTCCGGCTCATAGCTGAGCCACACGCTCTCTGCCGGGCCCCAGGGTCTGGTTTTCAGCAGGTCCAGGCAGGCCTGCAGGGCCAGCTTGCCCAGCCCCCTGCCCTGGTGCTTCCAGTCGATCATAAACCGCCACAGGCAGTAGTTTCCTTTGGCAATGGCCGGCTCGTCCGGGTCGTCCAGGCTGTCATAGCCAAACATCACAAAGCCTACGGGCCTCTCTCCTTCATACAGGCCAAAGGGATGGGCCTGGCCCCCGCTGCTGACAGCCACATAGGCCTCGGCCAGGCTGGTCATGTTGGGGGCCACAAATTCCCGCTGCTCCTCGTGTACGGTCAACGCCGCCAGCTCGTCCATATTGTTAAAGGTGATCTTCCTCAGCTCCATGCTGCTCCTCCTTCTTTACGCATTCCGGGCACAGGCCGGTAAAGGCCACGCTTACCCCATGGATGCGGCAGCCGGCCTCTTTGGCTACAGCCGCCAGTTCCTCCGGAGAGGGGCTTCCCTGCCACAGGTCCACCACCGCGCCGCAGCCCTGGCAGATGAGATGGGCGTGGGGGCGCAGCTCGCCGTCAAACCGCTCATATCCACCGATGGAGCCCAGGCTCACCACTTGGCCGGTCTCCCGCAGGTGGTTCAGGTTGCGGTAGACAGTGGCAAGGCTCAGGTCCGGGTATTGGGGCTTGAGGGTCCGATAGACCCACTCGGCGGTGGGGTGACAGCGGGTTTCCCGCAGCGCCGCCAGAATCGCGGCCCGCTTCCGGCTGAAATTCTGCCGCCTGGCCTCCAAGTTACTCACACCCTTCCCCACAGAGCAGCCGCCCGCAGCCACAGGCTGCGGCCTGCCGGGGAGCTTAGGGACAGTATAGCACAGTTTCCAGATTTTGTAAAGTAGGAATCGTTATTATTTTTAATTTTTTCTTTCGGGATAAGGATGGGGCAAAGCAGGCCGGATTATTTATGCAGGCGCAAATTATTTTAATGGGCCGGTGGTAAAATGAGAACGGCACGGAGGCCATTTGTCAGATTTCTCTTGCTATTTTCATCATTTTCTAATATAATTGTTTATATACTGAGAATTTGAAACGGGAGGGACTCTATGAATCTGACTGCCATGAAAGCCCAGCTCAAAACGCTCCGTGTCCAGAACTTTATCCTTCTCACTCTGGCAGGAGCTGTCAACGCCATTGGCGTCACCCTGTTCATTGCCCCGGTTCAGCTTTACGACAGCGGAATCTCCGGCACCTCCATCCTCTTTTCCCAAATCACCCCGGAGTGGCTCTCCCTCTCCTTCTTCCTGGTGGTTCTCAATGTGCCTCTGTTTCTCTTTGGCCTTAAGCGACAGGGCGCGGGCTTTACGGTTTACTCCACCTACACTGTGCTGGTGTACGCGATCAGCGCCTTTCTCATCACCGACGTGCTCCCAGTGGACGTGAGCCTTGCCTCTCCGCTGGCCGGAGAGGACCTGCTGCTGTGCGCCCTGTTCGGGGGCATTATTTCCGGCATGGGCTCCGGGCTTGCCATCCGGTTTGGGGGGGCCATGGACGGCATTGAGGTGCTGGCGGTGATTTTTGCCAAGCGTCTGGGACTGACGGTAGGCACCTTTGTGATGCTGTATAATGTGGCCCTTTACATGGTGTGCGGCGTGGTGATTGGCAGCTGGGTGCTGCCCCTTTACTCCATTGTCACCTACATGGCTGCGCTGAAAACCGTGGACTTTATTGTGGAGGGCATAGACCGCTCGAAAGCCGCTATGATTATCACCGGGAAGCAGGAGGAGGTCTGCTCGGCCCTCTCGGAGACCTTTGGTTGCGGGGTCACCATTTTGCCCGCCGCTGGCTACTACTCTGGCAACGTGAAATGCTGCGCCTACATCATTCTCAACCGCTTTCAGATCGGCCGCATGAAGGAGCTGGTCCACCAGTGCGACCCCCAGGCCTACATCACCATTACCGAGGTGGCCGACGTATTTACCAACACAGTGCGAAAGCCTTCCTGATTATTCCCCGCGCCTCCGCTGCCCGGCAGCGTGCTTCTGTTCTTCTGGCGGACGGTTTCCGGGGAATCTGTGCAAAAAAATTTTTTCACCCTGCTTCGGCCTGCCATATAGGCATTTTTCCTATATGGCAGGCCGTCCCTGCGTCCGGCGGCAGAGTGCGCTCTGTTTAAAACCCCAGAACAGGCAGAGAATACCTTTAAAGAGACCAACAACGGAGGTGTTTTTATGCAGGGAAAGGTTGAGATATGCGGGGTCAACACCGCAAAGCTGAAGGTATTGAAAAGCGATGAGATGCGGGAGCTGCTCATCCGCAGCCACGACGGCGACAAGGAGGCCCGGGAGAAGCTGATTGCCGGCAACCTGCGGCTGGTGCTCAGCGTAATACAGCGTTTTGGAAACCGGGGCGAAAACCCCGACGACCTGTTTCAGGTGGGCTGCATTGGCCTGATGAAGGCCATCGACCATTTTGACGTGAGCCAGGGGGTGCAGTTTTCCACCTATGGGGTGCCCATGATTATCGGCGAGGTCCGGCGGTTTCTGCGGGACAACAACTCGGTGCGGGTCAGCCGCTCCATGCGGGACACTGCCTATAAGGCCATTCAGTGCAAGGAGCGTCTGACCGCGGAAAAGGGGAAGGAGCCCACAGTGGAGGAGATTGCCCAGGCTCTGGAAATGCGCCGGGAGGACGTGGTGGTGGCTTTGGAGGCTATTGTGGAGCCGGTTTCTCTCTACGAGCCCACCTTCTCCGATGGGGGCGACCCGGTGTATATTATGGACCAGGTGGGCGGCGGAGACGACCAGGAATGGCTGGAGGAGCTGGCCGTGAAGCAGGCCATTCACAATCTCAGCGACCGGGAGAAGCGCATTCTCTCCATGCGCTTTCTGGACGGCCGCACCCAGATGGAGGTGGCCAGCCAGGTGGGCATTTCTCAGGCCCAGGTGTCCCGGCTGGAAAAAGGGGCCCTGGGAAAGATCAAGGCGGAAATCAGGGCTTAAGCCTTATTTTTCTCTTGCCGCTGCCGATTACCTATATAGAAAGAAAAAATCAGGTAGAAAGGCAGTGATTGCTTTGAGCGCCAGCAATCCCATTACCGGCTCAGGTCTTTATCAGGTTTACCAGCAGAGCCGGTCCAACCGCGTTCCTCTTCAAGACCGCCGCCCCGTGACAGCGGAGGAGCTGAACTCCTCCGCCTGGGGCAAGCCCGAACCGCTCCCCTCCCACCAGGGGCAGATTCAGGGGCTGAAGGAAATGTTTTTCACGGACAGTAAGCTGTATGCCAGTCCCAAAACCAGCAAGGCGGTAGAGGCCATGGACCAGGAGATGGACCGTTTGGCGGACCAGTTTTTTGACGGCAGCCTCTCTGCGGAGGGTCTGGCCAACGCCTTTGAGCGTCTTGCCGGAGACTTTCTCACCGCCTGCCGGGAGAGCCAGTACCCTGTGCCTGCCGCCGCAGGGGGCATGGAGGAGGTTGCTCTCTCCACAGTATACGACCACTTCCGGGAGCGCATCCTCAGCGCGGCTGTCCGGCGCAACCAGGCAGAGGGGCAGCAGTACGCCTCCCGGGAGGGGGCGCAGTTCCGGTATTATAACGCCAGGTACTACCACCAGAGCGAGGAGGCCATTGGAGCCATTACCGGTTGCGTGACAAAAATGGCGGAGGAGCGGGGGCTGGACCAGTTTGAGATTCCCGACTATGAGGCCCTGGGGCTGTTCAGCCACCGGAATTTCAACACCGCTGTCTCCGGGCACAGCAATGTGATTCCCGGCGGGCTGACCCTGGCGGAGGACCCGTGGATTCTGGATTATGACATGGTCCCGCCGGAGGGCTTTCAGTTTTTCTACGAGCCCGGCATTGCCCCGGAGCCGGAGCTGACGCCGGTGGACGACCCGGACGCGCCTGTGACCGAGGGCCTTGCCGCCCGGGTATGGGCCTCATTCCTGGACGCCTCCGGCGCTTTGCAAACCCTTTCCCGGGACTTCCATTTCAGCGTCACTGGGCTTCTGGACGCGGACCGGAAGAACCTGGGCAGTCTGCTCCAATTTCAGCCTGCCAGCAAAAAGGGCTTTGCCGCCATGAACCAATTTCTGAAGAATTTCCAGGTAACGCCGCCCCACTATGCCTCCCTGCGGTCCATGGACCGGGGGCTGAATCTTCGGGCGTAGGACAGGCGTTTGCCTCATGGAGTCAGCAAAAAAGAACGGTTGAGAGCTTGTCTCTTGCCGTTCTTTTTTTTGTTGGTGGGGTTTTACTTGAGCTTATCCAGGTGGACATTAAAGAGGAAATCACATCGCGGTTGCTCTTTGGAAAATTGATTTTCTATTTTAGCGGAAAATTGTCACAAAACTTTGCCTATAAGGCGCTTCTAAATGGTTAATATACGGCGGATAAATAAGCGAAAAAGTATTGCCAAAAAGAGCAAAGTGGTATATAATTCCTCTGTAAGCGGCTGACAGGAGAAGCCTGCAGGGGGGAAGTGGTCACGCTGGATGACACCAAAACACGAATCATTCTTGCGGCAATCAAGGCTGTGCGGCAATACGGCCTTGAGGGGGTACGCATCCAGAATGTCAGCGAACTGGCAGGCGTTTCGTCAGGGGCAATTTACCGCCACTTCGATGGCAAGGAGCAGCTGTTGGTAGAGTGCTTTACTTATGTGGACAAACAGGTGGCGGTGATTTTTGAGCATTTGAGGTTCAATCCTCTGGCAATGCTTACGGACCCGATGGGAGCGATCAAGGGACTGTGGCTGCCCTATTTCCGGTTCTGGACGTCCCACCCGGACGAAACTGTTTTTTATCATCGTTTCCGGGACAGTGCGTTTTTCCCAGAGTACGACAAGACCCGGGATGTGACCTATTTCAAGACATTTCTTGGGATGGTTCAGGTTTTCAAAAGGGTATTTCCAAGCCTGGACCGGATCAATCAGGATTTGCTGTGGCTCCATGTCCTCACATCCACGGTTATGTACGCAAAATATGTGGTAGAGGGAATATTGCCGAACAACCAGGAAACCGAGGACACCGTGTTTCAGTTGTTGAGCAGCGGGCTAAGCGGCTATTTGAAGCCCAACAAACCCAAAAAATGGGGGAGAAAATAGAGATGTACCGCTGAAAGGCGGTTCATTTTTAGGCATAAGTTAATGAACGTTCACTACCTCTCCGGTTTTGAAGTATGGTTTCTGTGGGATTTTTTTGAATTTTGAAAGGGGTGAACATTCACTACCTTGGAATAATCATCTTAGTGCGTTGTTGTTTTGACCGCAATCAGTCAGCAATACAAATCGCATGATACAGGAAAAACGGCTTTCTGCCAAGCTTGAAAAAACTGACGAGATGCTCTCTATCTTTATCTCGCCCGTCTTTTTGCGCCTTTTTTGATTCCTTACACAAAAACTCGAGTTGTCAATAGAAAGTTTGAAGTAAACATAGTGAGGGGACACGCTTATGGAAAAAATTCTGATTGTAGACGACAGCATTGTGCAAGCAGCCCGGTTAAAGGCCATTCTGGAGGACGAGTACGATGTTACCGTTGCCCAGAGGGCCGAGGATGGACTGCGTTGGGCAAGCGACGGAAACTTCTCGCTCATTCTGCTGGATGTTGTGATGCCAGGAATGGACGGTTTTACACTCTTGAAAAAGCTGCAGGAGGAAATCATTACCCAAAGCGTCCCGGTCATATTGATTACCAGCTTGTCCGGCGTGGCAGACGAGCAGCGCGGGCTGATTCTGGGGGCGGTTGACTATATCACCAAGCCGTTCAACCCTCTGATTGTGAAGGCGAGGGTCAACACGCATGTCAAGCTGTACCGCTATCGCAGGCAGATTGAGCAGCAATCCATGACCGACCAGCTCACAGGGATTGCGAACCGGCGCGGGTATGAGCAGTGCAGCGCCACCATGTGGAGCGAGGCCATCCGGCTGCAGGTTCCCATCTCCATCTGCATGTTTGACATCGACCGCTTCAAGGTGTATAACGACACCTTTGGCCATCCTGCCGGAGATAAAGTGATCGCCACTGTGGCGCAGACGGCGGCGTCCCGCTTGCAGCGCAGCACGGATTTTCTGGCCCGCTATGGCGGCGAGGAATTTGTCGCGCTGGTTATGGGCGACTCCTCCCAGCAGATATTTGAGCATTTGCAAAACATCCGCCGCGAGGTAGAAAACCTGCACATTCCCCATGACCCGTCTGTGGCTCAGTGGGTCACGGTCAGTATCGGCGGGGTCACTGTGATGCCCGAGCTGGGGACCGACTACGGCTTTTGCTTAAAAGTTGCGGACACCATGCTGTACGACGCAAAGAAGTCCGGACGGAACCGGGTCGTTTGGGCCGATGAAAAGCTGAAGCAGCTGTGGGAGAAAAGATAATCCAATCAGCTTTGAGAAGTTAGAACAACAGGGAGGAATATTGTGGGTTTATTTGACCTTTTCAGTAGGAAGACGAAAGCGCAGCCGCCTCAGGAAAGCAAGGAAGCCAACGAGAGCCTGGGCGCTTATTCCGGTATGCGGGTGGAAGTAACAACGGATGCAGGGCAGCTGCTTTTTGTGGCAAAGCTGCTTGGCCTGCATGGAGACAAAGCGGAGCTGCACCAGTATTCCGAATCCGAAATTGCCGAGGACACGGAGTCCATCCATGCCAGAATTCGAGGATATAGCGACTATGAGAGAAAAGCGGTGTATATGGAGGGCGTCATTACGCCTGGCCCCAAGCATATATGGCAGGTGGAGGAATTGACCGTTGTTCATGTGGGCAATGACCGCGCTTTTTTCCGGCTGGACACAAACCTGGAAGCCACCGCCACAATGTTCAGCGGCCTGTCAATGGGAGAAAAGCCCTGCAAGCTGCTGAATATCAGCGTGGGCGGGGCCAGTGTCGGCTCGGAGTACAAATACCACGAGGGCGACAAATTTTTGCTGAAGGTCAGGCTGTTAGAGGAGAGGCCAGAGTCGGCTATGTTCGCTGAAATCGTCCGCGTCATAGAGAAAGACGATGGCAAATTTGAATATGGGTGCCGGTTTATAGGACTGACCGAGACGGATCAGGAGCAAATAACTAAAAACATTTTTACGGCCCAGCGCCAAAAAAGAGGGCATTCCTGACCATTGGTAAAAGCATAGAGAAGAATAAAGATAGGTCGGCCGGAAACGAAAAAAACTGAGGACGGGAATGCTCCTGTCCTCAGCTTTTTCGCGGTCCGCTTTGCAATCAAAGAATTCAAGTTATTCAGGCGTATAATGCTGGCAGATATCAATGACTCTTTGCAGCACGGCGGGCTCTGCGGGGGTCATGCCGCCAGAGGCCTTTTCCCCATCCTCTTGGGTTGTGATGAAGCCGCATTGATCCAGCCATGCCCCATCCCTTACATAGAACAGGTACTGGGTATCACCCAAATGGAGGGTAAACGAGGGGGGATACTCCAAAAAATCTTCTGTCTTTTCCCAGCCCTCGTCTGCCAGAAGCTCCTCCAGGAGAGCGGCGTCGGCCTCGTTGATCACATAGCTTGGCGATGTCAACAGTCCCTTAACCGTTAACCGGTTGCCTTCGGTTCCCAGGGCGTCCCCTTTTCCAGGCCACTTCACTATATGGTCAAAACGGTACAGGATGGCCGCTAATTGCTCTCTGGTGACCAGGCCCTTGGGGTCAAGCAAAAGAGCGCTGTCTTTTTCCCTGCCTTGGAGCAGTCCTGCGTTCAGGCACCAATTCACGGCGGGAATTGCCCACTGGCTGACTTGGTCCGAATCAGCATAGGTCATATAGGCTCCATCCTGGTCATAAAAAAGCGACAGCTCTGTCTGGGAATAGCCACACGACTGAGCAAAGCTGTAGAGCATGGTAACCGCCTGTTCTCTGGTAAGGGCGTCGTCAGGCCCAAAGGCTGTTTCGGAGCATCCCCTGGACACCCCTGTCAGATAAGCCCAGTCCACGGCTTTTTGATACCAGGCGTTTGGGGGGACATCCTTAAAATCCGCGGACATGCCCGTTTCCGGCGAACCGGCAATGCGGTACAGCACAGCGGCCAGCGCAGCCCGGCTCGTTATCCTTTGGGGAGAAAAGCTGCCGTTGCCAGTTCCCGTCATCCAGCCTTCAGAAATCACAAAAAGGATGCCCTCATGCGACCAGTGGTTCTCCCCGGGAATATCTGTGTACGCCGCTTCCGCGTCTGCGGGGCTTGCCGGTATGACCCATACTGCCCCCAGCAACAGAGCCAGCATAACCGCCAGAAGCCGCTTCCACCGCCTGATGGATGTCCGACCCTTTGCCATAATAATCTCTGACATATTTGCTTACCTCCCTACATTTTTTGTTTAAAACAATCATAGCATATGGTGAGGAAAATGTCAACCGCTTATGGGTAGAGTGCCTAAGACTGTGCTGCATGAAGCTGTGCGCAGCATCCTATGTCAAGGCTCTAGGGCGTTGGGTATGTGGTGGGCTTTTCACATGGTCATTCAGAAGGAGTCATCCATCTACCCCAAAAGGGCTTATAAAAACACGACCTACAGCCTTTGAGACTGAGGTAATGCTGAAAGCTTAGAGAAATTATCGCGTAAAGCTCTTGTAGTAGGCGACGTCCTCTCAAGGATGCTGGGCAGGCGCACGCCAGTGATAGACCCAAACGCTTCCGCCGGGGCAGTGTCATCCGCTGGGATGGGGTAGGGTTCATGGGCACATCCGGCTCAGAGAGGTCATCCTCCGCTGCCTGGGGCGGAACCTGGACCTCTGCCGCCAGAGCCGCCAGCATGAAGCATAGCAACAAGGCTAACAGCTTTTTGTACATTTTCTCAGGCAGCATATAGCAAGAAAGTATACTTTTTATAATATGCAGGGGCCTTCTGGCAGTCTGAGAAGGAAGGGTGTCCAGGGGCTGAAGCAGCCTCTGAGACGCCCTTTTAAGTAAGCCGGCAGAGCCATCTCGCCCGCACGCTCCTGCCATGGTTCTATAATCTCCCGCAAAAGCAAACCCTAAGAAAATCTTAACCATTTCTTCTACCTTTCTCTATTGCCGCCGGAGCGTAGATTTGTTAAAATAAAGAGGTGAGGAGGTGGCGGATATGCCGGAAAAGATTTTGGTGGTGGACGACGAAAAAGAGATTGCCGACCTGGTAGAGCTGTATTTGCGCAACGAGAACTATGAGGTGTACAAGTTCTACACGGCCAGGGAGGCGCTGGCATGTATAGAATCCACAGAGCTGGACCTGGCCATTCTGGATGTGATGCTGCCTGGCGTCACTGGCTTTGCCATTTGCCAGAAGCTCCGTGAGCGGCACAACTACCCGGTGATTATGCTTACAGCCAAAGCAGAGGAGACCGACAAAATTACCGGCCTGACCCTGGGGGCGGACGACTATGTTGCCAAGCCCTTCCGGCCCTTGGAGCTGGTGGCCCGGGTAAAGGCCCAGCTGCGCCGGTATCAGCGGTATAACCCTGCCAGGGCTGCCCCCGAGCCGGACGTTTTGGAGCAGGGAGGCCTTTGGATGGATGTGAAAACCCACCAGTGCCAGGCGGACGGCAGGCCCCTGGCGCTGACCCCCACCGAGTTCTCCATTCTGCGGATTCTGTTGGAGAACAAGGGCCGGGTGGTCAGCGGAGAGGAGCTGTTCCACCAGATTTGGCAGGACGAGTATTATACCAAGTCCAACAACACCATCACAGTGCACATCCGCCATTTGCGGGAAAAGCTGGGCCCTGGCGCGGGGTATATCAAAACAGTATGGGGAGTGGGGTATCAAATTGAAACGTAGCATCACAAAAATTCTACAGCTGCTCATGCTGCTGACTGCCGGGTTCGCGGCCTGTTCGGCCCTGTATTTTCTGGTGGACAATGGACTGGACGGGGTGTTTGTCCGTTGGTTTGAAGAGGCCTTTCTCATCACCGAATCCCACTATTACCCTGCCGAGGGCTGGGCAGAGGTGCATACCATCCTTGATTGGAGACGCCTTAAGCCTGCGCTGTTGGGCGTTTTTCTCACCATCACCCTGATTTGGCTGGGGCTTGTCTTTCTCACTGCACAGCTGGCAGGCAGACGCCGGGAAAAGCGCAGCGTCACAGACATCAGCCAGCGTCTGCGGGCCTATATGGAGGGGGACCGGGACGCGGTGGAGGTGTTCCCTCAAAGCCAGGCGGAGATTGCCGCCCAGCTTTCAGACATCAAGTCAGCCCTGCTGCAGAACGAGCGCAGGCTGAAGGAGGAAACCACCCGCAAAAATGACCTGATTGCCTACCTGGCCCACGACTTGAAAACGCCGCTCACCTCTGTGATCGGCTACCTGAGCCTTTTGGACGAGGCCCCGGACATGCCTCCGGAGCAGCGGGCCAAGTACACCCGCATTACCCTGGACAAGGCCTGCCGGCTGGAAAGGATGATTAACGAGTTTTTTGACATCACCCGGTACAACCTGCAGCAAATCGTGATACAGAAAGAGCCCATAGACCTGTACTATCTGCTGGCCCAGCTGACAGACGAGCTGCTGCCGGTTTTTGAGCAAAACGGCAACACCGCCCGGCTGAAAGCGGCGGAGGACCTTACTGCCTTTGGGGACCCGGACAAGCTGGCCCGGGTGTTTCAGAACGTGCTGAAGAATGCGGCGGCCTACAGCTACCCCAACACAGAAATCGTCATTACCGCACAGGAGCAGGAGGGGGCGGTGGCAGTCCGCATTGTCAACCAGGGCAAAACCATTCCCAAAGAAAAGCTTGCGGCCCTGTTTGAAAAATTCTACCGCCTGGACGAGTCCCGCTCCTCAGGCACCGGGGGCGCGGGGCTGGGGCTGGCCATTGCCAAGGAGATCGTCGTCCTGCACGGGGGCAGCATCACCGCAGAGAGCCAGGATGGGATGGTAGCGTTTACCGTCACTCTGCCGGGCGGGGGCCAGGCCTCCTGGCCCCGGTAAGCGGTCAGGCCTCCCAAAGAGCAGGATATGTGCCAGGGAGGTGCAGCCGGCTATGAGAGAGCCCGCTGCATCCTCGACACGGCAATCTTGCTGCAAGCGGGGAGCCGGTGGGCTGATGCGGAGGCGGCTCTCCCCTCTGCCATGCGGCCGCAGCCGGCGCAAATCTCTACCCCATCCTCTAAGCCCGAGATGCTTCAGGGGGACGCGCGTATTTATCCAAGCGCAGGGTTCTGCCAGAATACATTGCGGTAAAAAAAGAGGCTCTATTATCAGAGGGAAAATGAGGCCTGGGGCCTGAGAAATCATACAGAAAAAACGCATAAAAGAACCTCTCAAATTGATTTATTGCTTTAAGAAAAGCTTGCCACCCGCATTGGTATGATCACCACAGTGCTCATTCTGGCCGGAATGCTTTTGCTCTGGCTCACGGTTTCCACCAATGCCTCCGCCACGGTGCGGGCAAACATCACCAACCAGCTGACAGACGCGGTGGAGTCCCGGGCAGCGATTACCAGCGGCTATGTGGCCTCGGCAGAGGAGTATGTAAAGGCCTTTGCCTTGAGCAGCGAGGTGCGGGAGCTTTTGCAGGACCCGGAGGACCCGGCGCTTTTGGAAAAGGCTCAGCGGTACACCGAGGACTTTGCCTCTGTCAAAGGAGTTTTTGAGGGGCTGTACATAGCCACCCCGGGCACCCATGTGCTCACCCACACCTCTCAGGGGGCCATTGGCATGACCACCCGCAGCGGGGAGTCCTTGGAGGAATTTCAGGGCAGCATTCTGGCCCGGCAGGAGCTGACCAACCTAGGCATTATGAAGTCGCCGGGCACAGGCAGCATGATCATCTCCATGTATTACCCGGTGTTTGACGGGGAGAACTGCCTGGGCTATGTGGGCGCGGGGGTTTATGCCAGCCATTTGATGGACGCGCTGCTGAACCTGGACATCAAGGGTACGCCGGACAGTGAGTATGCCTTTCTCAACGCGGAGACCGGCGTATATCTCTATCATGAGGACGAGGCGCTGCTGAACACCGAGACCACTGACCAGGGCTATCAGGAGATCCTCCGCCGCATCAGGGAGGAGGGGGACGCCCAGGCAGGGACCTACTCCTACCGGGGAGAAAACGGCAGAGAGCAGCTGGTGGTCTATAAGTATCTCAAGGACCGGGGCTGGGTGTTTTGGTGCGGGAGGACGCGGCAAAGGTCTTTCAGGCTGTGACATCGGTGCGCATTATTGTGGGGCTGCTGTGCGGGGTGGTAGCTGTGGCTATTATTCTCATCACTCTGTTGATTCTGCGCCGGGAGAGCCGGGAGCTGATGGTAGTAGAG
>NZ_JBQISV010000027.1:0-24845 GCF_056800975.1 Acutalibacter sp. | reverse complement strand
GTTTTTTAGTCCGCCTTTTTGGCGACACTGGGAGCAAGGCCCTACCACGATGCTGATACGCTGCCCTGTTTTTTAGTCCGCCTTTTTGGCGGCGCAGGGCACGAGGCCCTGCCACGATGCTGATGCGCTGTCTTGCTTTTAAGTCCGCCTTTTTGGCGGCGCAGGGCGCAAGGCTCTGCCACGATGCTGATAAGTAGTCCTATTTTAGTGGGCTTTTATCTGCTTGTCTGCCTTTTTGACGCTAGGGTCCAACCGTTATGATGAAGCCGTTGGCCGGTCTGGGCTTTGTTTTCTTTTCCACCCGGTTCCGGTGGGGACTGGGTGGGAGATTCTGCCTGCGGAACGGTTGCGCCGTCATGCTTTTACAGGCTCAGGCTCCCCTTTTCTGTGCTGACGGCCAAGTAGTCCTCCACAAAGCTCTCGCCTATGCCGATCTCCTTCTCCGTGCCGTCTGCCATGTATTTCAGCCGGGCTTTGCCTGCTGCCAGCTCATCGTCGCCCAGCACCAGGCAGTATTGTGCCCCAAGCTTCCCGGCATACTTCATCTGGGCCTTCAGGCCCCGGCCGCACACGTCGCAGTCTGCCCCAAGCCCGCATTTATGCAGGGTGTTTACCAGGGACATGGCCTTTACCTTTGCGGCCTCGCCCATAGCTGCGACAAAGACCTCGCAGCCCGCCTCCTCCGGGAATTCTGTCTTTTGGGCCTCCAGGGCCAGCATCAGCCGGTCCATGCCCAAGCCGAAGCCCAGGGCTGGGGTGGGCGGGCCCCCGATCTCCTCCACCAGTCCGTCATAGCGGCCGCCGCCGCCCAGGGCAAAGCCCAGGCTCTGAGAGGGAAACTCGAACACAGTGCGGGTATAGTAGTCCAGGCCCCGCACCAGGCCGGGGTCCAGAGTAAAGGGAATGTCCATGGCGGTCAGATACTCCTGCACCTTGGCAAAGTGGGACTGACAGTCCTCACACAGATAGTCGGTGATTTTTGGGGCCCCGGCGGCAATCTCCTGACAGACCGGGCTTTTGCAGTCCAGAATGCGCATGGGGTTCCGGTCCAGCCGGGAGAGGCAGGTGGGGCAGAGGCTCTCCTTGCGGGCGCTGAAATACGCCTGCAGAGCCTGGTGGTACTCCTTGCGGCAGGTGGGACAGCCGATGGAATTCAGCTGCAGGCCCACATCAGTCAGCCCCAGCCGCTGAAGGGCGGACATGCCCATGGCAATGAGCTGGGCGTCGGCAATGGGCTCGGCTGTGCCAAACACCTCCACGCCAAAGGTGCGGAACTCCCGCATCCGGCCCTTTTGGGGCTTTTCGTAGCGGTAGCAGGGGATATTGTAGTACAGCCGCACCGGGTAGCCGCTGTTGTATAGACCGTTTTCCAGCATGGCCCGCACAGCGCCGGCAGTGCCCTCGGGCCGCAGGGTGACAGAGCGCCCCCCCTTGTCCTCAAAGGTGTACATCTGCTTTTCTACCACATCGGTGACGTCGCCCATGCCCCGCTGAAACAGCTCTGTGTGCTCGAAAACAGGGGTGCGCACCTCGGCAAAGCCGTTGAGCTCCGCCTCGTTGATCAGGGCCTGCTCGACCCAGCGCCACCTTCTGGCAGTCTGGGGGACCAGGTCCACAGTGCCCTTGGGGGCCTTGGTTATCAATTCCATGTTGGTTTCCTCATATCATTTATTATAGTATCACCGCGAGACATTCCGGGTCTGCCGACAAGGTCCCCAATATAGGACACTCGTTGGTAAAATCAGTGTCTCCCGTTTACAATAGCCTCATTGTGCGGTTTAAGAATCTGTATTCATAGGCAGAGGATGCCGGAGTGGCAAGGGATTTTGTCGCCCTGCAAGGCAAAAAATCGCAGGAATACTTGCCGTATTTCAAGATTCTTTAACGCAGCAGGACGGCAAAAGACCCGTCCCTCCGGCGTTCAACGCCTGTGAATACAGGTTCTAATTTTGTGAATCCTTTTCTGGCCCCAGCTTGGGCCCATCCTGCGGCAGGGCCTGGCTGGGGGCGGATGAGGGAAAATCCCCTGGAAAGAGGAAATGAGTTCACCTGCGGCGAACTCATAGGCGTTTACTGGGCTCGCCCTGTCTGGTATATCTGGGCCGGCGGCAGAGCCTCCTCCCGCTCCTGCCGGTTTTTTTGCGAATGAACCGCCTGGGGGCTATGAGGGGTTGACCAAGTCCCGCCAATCCAGATCGCCCCGTTCCAGGCCGTGGATGAGCACCTCGGCTGTGGCGATGTTGGTGGCCACAGGGATGTTGTGCATGTCGCACAGGCGCAGAAGATTCAACGCGCTGGGGTCGTTGGACTGGGGGTTGAGGGGGTCCCGGAAAAACAGCAGCAGGTCGATCTCATTGCAGGAGATGCGGGCCGCGATCTGCTGGTCGCCCCCCTGGGGGCCGCTGAGAAACCGCTGCAGCTTCAGCCCTGTGGCCTCTGAGATCATTTTTCCGGTAGTGCCGGTCCCGCACAAGGAGTGCCGGCTGAGAATGCCGCAGTAGGCGATGCAGAACTGGACCATCAGCTCTTTTTTTGCGTCATGAGCGGTTAAGGCAATGTGCATAAAAAACTCCTCCCGAGATTCAAAATATATCACTCCAAAAAAGGTCACAGCGATAGCGAATTAAAGGCTCTCCGGCATGGGGACGCTTTCCCCCTCCAGCCGGGCGGCAATGCGGGCCATGGCCAACATCCCCGGAGAACGGGGCGGGGCCGGCTGCCCCTTGAGAAAAGCCGCGGCCATGGTAATGTCCTCTGGGGTGAGGCCGAATAGCTGTACGCCCGAGGCGTCAATGACCCCATCCAAGTCGGTATACACGCCGGTTTCATCAAAAAACGCGCCGTTGAAACGGTTGATGATCAGCCGCTTGTCCTCCACGCCCAGGCCGTCCAGCAGGCGGCGCACATTGCCCGCGCTGCGCACACACACCGGGTCCGGGCTGCACACCAGCAGGGCTCGTTCCGCCGCGCAGGCCGCAGAACGGAAGCCCAGTCCCACGCCCGCAGGGGAGTCCAGCAGCACATGGTCATAATAGCGGGTGAGAAGGGGCACCAGCCGGGCCATCACCCCGGGGCGGATGAGGTCGTCGCCTGAGGCAGGGGCGGGCAGAAGGAACAGTCCGCCGCTCTCCGCCTGGGAGCCGGCGCAGGGGTAGATGGCCTCAGCAGGGGCGCATCTGCCAAACACCACGTCAGAGCTGTCGAACACCAGGTTTTCCTCCGTGCCGGTCATGCGGTCCAGGCTGCGCAGGCCTGCGTCGCAGTCCACCAGCAGCACCCGGCGGCCTCTGCCGGCCAAAGCGCGGCCCAGGCCCACCGCAGCGGTGGACTTTCCCACGCCCCCCTTGCCGGAGGTGATGACTGTCGCAATTCCCATTGAGAACACATCCTTACTAATCATCTTACCACATCAGAAGGCTTTTGTCAAAATCAAATATTATTTTTTTGGAATTATATAAGAGTTGCATAAAAAAGTCTCGGGTTTTTTGGGACATATGAAAAGTGGCTGATTATATTTTTTAGTGTCTGCTTTTTTTAAGAAAATACACGGCCTGCCTTGCAGCCGGTCACCCGGAGAGTAGCCTGGCGGTTACTCCTCCTCGGGTGGGGGATCGTCGGGACTGCCGGTGGGCTGGGGGGAGTGCAGAGGCGGCGCGCCTCCGCTGTAGTAGGGGGTGACCCCCTCTCTGGGGGTAGGACTGGGAGCTGGCTCTGCACCGGCCTGCGCGTCCTCTGGCTGGTCCCCCTTATTTTCCTCGTCCTGGGAGGTACCGGTGTAGGGGCTGTCCGGGATGGAGCTTCCCCGGCCTGGCCAGGGCGTGGGAGTGGGCTCGGGGGTAGGGGTCTCCTCGCTGCCGGGGTCGCCGGATTCGCTGGGCTCGTCCTCCCCCTCCTCCTGAGGCTTGGGGCTGGGGCTGGCTGCTTGGGCCTCCTCTTCCAGCTCCTCCTTGGTTTTTATGATCGTGCCGTCATCGTCTACCAGGTCGCCGTCACTGTTATAGCGGTTGCCCTCCTCGTCCCAGGTATAATAGCCAAAGTAGCAGTCCAGGATGTCCTTGGCCACATTCATGGCATAGGGGCCGCTGCGGCCGTGCTCCAGCACCACAGAGACCGCGATCTCCGGAGCGTTGGCCGGGGCGTAGGCAATAAAGGTGATGTTTTCCTCCGTGCCGCCCTTTTCCCATTTCTCCGCCGAGGTTTCGGCTGTACCGGTTTTGCAGGCCACGGGGACAGGGTAATCGCCGAACACGCTTTTTGCCAGACCGTCGCTGGCGGTGAGCACCATGGCCTGGTTCACCACGCCCAGCACATCCTCGCTGATCTCCGCGTCATACATGACCTCCGGCTCGTACCGGCGGATAAGGGTCTCGCCGCTGTAGTCCATCACCTGCTTGAGGAAATGGGTGCGCAGCCGCTTGCCCCCTGTGGCGATGGTGGCGCAGTAGGTGGCCAGCTGAATGGGGGTAAACATGTTGTCCAGCTGGCCAATGGCCGCCTGGGCGGTGTTGCCGTCTGTCCACTGAACGCCCAGGTCGGTGTGGCGTTCCCGGTACTCCTGGGGGCTGGACATGATGCCCGCGGATTCGTAGAGCTCCACGCCGGTCTTTTCGCCCAGGCCGAAGTATTCGGCATAGGCGTCGATTTTGCGGATGCCCAGCTGATAGCCCAGCTCGCAGAAATAGACGTTGCAGGAATACATCAACGCCTCATACACATTGGCATAGCCATGCAGGCCCGTACAGGCCAGCTTCAGGTCGGCCAGCTCAAAGATGCCCACGCCGTTGGGGCCAGTGCACTCGCGCAGGCCCTGGGTAGCGGAGACCTCCCCCTCCTGCAGGCCGGCAATGGCAACCAGGGGCTTGAAGATGGAGCCCGGGGTGTAGATGCCCTGCAGGGCCCGGTTGAAGGCAGGCTGGTCGTCCTCATCGGTGAGGATTTCGGTCATATATTCGCTGTCGCTATAATACTGGTTCAGGTCATAGCCGGGGTAGGAGGAGCTGGCCAGCACCCCGAAGTCAGAGATGTCGATGGCCACTGCTGCCCCGAATTTGCAGTCATGGGCCCGCTTGTCTCCCTCGGCTCCAGTGTTTTTGTTGGCCTTTATGTTCTTCTCCAGAGACCAGTTTGCCACCCGCTGCAGGTCAGAGTCGATGGTAAGCTGCACGGTATGGCCCTGCTCTGGCTGAATGGTGGTGGCGGTGGTGGTCACGTTTCCGTTTTCGTCGGTAAACACCGCGTCCAGGCCCCGCTTGCCCCGCAGCTCGTCCTCAAAGGCGGCCTCGGCCCCGGACATGCCGATGACATCGTTGGCCTTGTAGCCAGAGATGTTTTTCTCGCTGTCATAGGCTTTGCCCTCCTCCTCGGCTGTCTTCAGCTGGTCGCCGGTGATGCCCCAGGCATAGCCCACCAGGTGGGGGGCCAGGGTGCCCTCTTCGCCGTAGTAGCGCTCTACTCCCACCCGGGTCTCGATGCCCGGCCACTGGGCGGCGCACTCGCCGAACACGCCCACGGTCTCTGAGGACACCCCGGAGGCGATGACATAGGGGTCGTTGATGGAAAAGCCGTCCTTGGTCATGGAGTAGCGCACGGACATGACCGTGCGGGTGTCCTCCTTGGAGTAGCCCTGATAGTGGTATTTCTTTGTCAGCTCCCGCATACAGTCGTCGGCAGTGGCGTAGTCTGCCAGGTTGAGGAAGTCCCGGCTCTTCAGGGTTTCAATCTCCTTTTCCTTGTCCTCAATAAACTGGTAGTTGCCCTCCTCATCCAGGCGGATGGGGAGAATGTCCCGCCAGGACTCGCCCTGCTCGGTGAGCAGGTCTACCACCTCGAGAATGGTGGCGTTGCGCTTGGAGTCGTCCATATACAGGGCGTTGTAGATGACCTCATACACGATATGGTTGCCGGCCAGCACATTGCCCTTGCGGTCCCAGATCTCGCCCCGGGCGGCGTTGATCTCCACGGCGTCGGTGCGGTGGCTGATGGCCTCTTGCTCAAAGGCCTCGCCGTTGATGATTTGCCAGTTGAACAGCTGCAGCTCGAAAATGGAAAAGCAGAATACCAGGAACAGCACCAGGGCTGTGGTGCGGCCTATGTGGAAGTGCGGTAGTTTCACAGGATTCACCTCCCCCAGCCCAGGAGGCTGGAAGAAAATATAGTAATTTTTTTTTGGGGTTTTGTTTTGATGTTTTGGAAGGGGTGTCGAAAGAGTTTTTCTTCTGAATTTGCCGGCAGCGGGCGGGCCGCTGGTCTCCCTTTGGTCGACCTCGCTGGGGTCGACTTGCCTGCGGCATCCGACTTGCCTGCGGCATCCGACTTGCCTGCGGCAAGTCGACGGCGGCGCAGCCTTGCCCCGTTCCGAACTTGGTCGTAGGAGAGAGCTGCTGCCTCGTGCCTTTGTTTACTGCGCCGCCTAAGTTCAAGGTCAAGGTCGTGGGGCGCTGCCCCACACCCTGCAACCTTTGAAAAGGTTGACGAAACTTTTGATTCGCGCTCCTTGGCTTTCTCTTCGCTTTGGCTTTTCTGCCCGCGGTTGGGCTAAAAGCCTTGGTTGTCTGCGGATACCAGCGCGTCCGCCAGGCCCCGGTTCAGCAGATATACCAGCGGCACAAACAACAGCGTATACAGGTACTTGGGCAGATAGTGATGCCGGAAAGCATACCCCGGCATGGAGTAGCGGAAATAGTAGAAGAACAGCCACTGAGCCCCAATCACCAGCCCCAGGGCCAGAATGCCTGTCAGCAGGGCCGTGACCCAGTTCACCTGCATACGGGTGCGCACCAGCATACTGAGAAAGTAGCCCAGCACCCCCAGCAGCAGCCCGTGAAAGCCCAGCACCCCTGAATAGCCAAAGTCGCAGAAAAGACCGGCGGCTATGCCAAAAGCCATGGCTGGGGTCTCCTCCTCAAACATGGCGATGGCCAGACCCGCAGGCAACACCAGCACCGGGCGCACTCCATAAATGGCGGGCAGCAGCCCCGGGGTCTCCTGCAGCATGAACAGTACCAGCAGCTCTAAGGTATAGGCCAGGTATCGGATGAGCCGGTTCAGGTCTCTCATTCCGCGTCCTCCTCTCCGCTGCCCTGACTTGCAGAGGGGTCGGTGGTGGCGTCTTCCTCGCCCTTGCCGGGGAAGCTGACAATGACCTGAACCTCTGTCACTGCGGACAGGTCCTGGAAGGGGCGGATGACCGCATAGCGGGACACGTCCATTTCCGACTTCTCCACGCTTTCCACCTGGCCGATTTTTATTTTGTCAGGGTACACGCCTCCGGCGCCGGAGGTGGTGATAATATCGCCGGGCTCCAGCTTGGTAGAGGGCGACAGATAATCCATGCGCAGCAGGCCGGAGCTGGCCATCATGATATTGCAGCCCACCAGGCCGCTCTCCTGCTTGTCGATGGACATGGCGGCCACCTGGACCTCCTCAGAGAGCAGGCAGTCCACCTTGCTGGTGGTGGCGTAGGCCTGGCTGACCACCCCCACCAGGCCCTGAGAGGTGATGACCGGGTCGCCCACATTGACGCCGGAGAGGGTGCCCACCCCAATGGAGAAGCCATAGAAGGGGTCGTTGGGGTCACGGCCGATTACGGCGGCAGAGCGCATTTCAATCTCCGGGTCGGCCTGAGAGATGCGCAGCTGCTCTTTCAGGCGCTGGTTTTCCTGCTTCATGCCGTCATACTCCACCAGCCGGTCCTGAAGAATGCTGTTTTCCTCCTGAAGAGCGGCCACCAGGGCCTTGAGCTCGTCCTTCGAGAAGCCGTCCAGGTCCAAAAACTCGGTGACGCTGCCGGTGACATTGGTGGCCACGCTCTGCATGGGGGTAGAGACAAAGCCCAGGAGGCTGGCGATAATGGAGCCCCCGGCGGAGGTGGTATAAATGATAAGTCCAAGGAGCACCACCACTGCGATGATGAGCACCTTGAACGAGCTTCCTTTGAGTAAATCCTTCACATTGATACTCCTTGTATGTTCCTGGAAAAATCCCTGCCCGCAGGCGGCAGTCTGAAAGCGAACGCAGACTCTGCCGTAAGGGTCAGAAGCTTTGGGAGGCTGGCGTTCCTCATGGAGGAATACAGCCGCCGCAGGCGGTTCTGAGCTGAATGTCCCAGAGGCGCAGGCAGATGAGGATGCCCTGCCCGGAGCGTTGGGAGGGCGCAGCGGGCAGAACCCACGCAACCTGTGACAGGGCTCTGAGGCCGGCCCCCACCACACAAACAAAATGCGGCGATGGACTTTTTGTGGAGCAGGCTGTTTCCAGTCAACAAAAAGCAAAGAAAAAACCTTTTCTCCACCGCCGGGTATACAATTATAAATTAGACTGTATTCCCATAAGCTGAGTATGGGACATTTGGAGCGGTTTTCTGCCAACTGAAAGTTTGTAGAGCTGCTTGCAGGTCTCAGCCGCCTCCCGTACTTCAAACGTTTTTAACCCCAAAGATGGCGTCAATCTGCCATCTTAAAAGACTTGAGCGAACACGGATGGGAGCTCGCTCTAGGAGGAAGAACGGCGAAGTGTCTTGCTGTAAGAGAAGGCTGAAGCAAAAGCTACTTTCTGCGGCTGTTGCGGTAATAGGACTTGGGCAGCTCGATCTCCAGGCTTTTGCCTGTGCCCTCCACCACGCAGTCCAGGGGCCGCTCCGCCACATGGACGGGGATGCCGGTCTCCTGGCTTACCAGCCGGTCCAGGCCCTTGAGCAGCGCGCCGCCGCCGGTGAGCATAATGCCCCGGTCGATGATATCCGCGGCCAGCTCAGGGGGCGTCTGTTCCAGGGTCTCCTTGATGGCGTCCACCACCACCATGACGCTGTCCGCCAGGGCCTCCCGCACCTCGTCGGCGTGGATGGTCACGTTTTTGGGCAGGCCGTCCACCAGGTTGCGGCCCTTGATCTCCACAAAGGCGTTGATGGTCTCCTCGGTGGGGAAGGCCGAGCCGATGCGCATTTTGATCTCCTCTGCCGTGCGCTCGCCAATGAGGAGATTGTATTTCTTTTTTACATAGGTGACAATGGCTTCGTCAAACTTGTCTCCGGCCATGCGCACAGAAACAGCGGTGACAATGTCGCCCAGGGAGATGACCGCCACCTCGCTGGTGCCGCCGCCAATGTCCACCACCATGCTGCCTGTGGCGTCTGACACAGGCAGGCCCGCGCCTACCGCAGCGGCCATGGGCTCCTCCATTAGGTCCACATTGTTGCTGCCCGCCTGCCGGGCGGCGTCCTCCACGGCCCGGCGCTCCACCTCGGTAACGCCGGAGGGAATGCAGATGATGATCCGGGGGCGGCTGAGGGCCCCGGACTTCAACGCTTTTTTAATGAAATATTTCAGCATGGCGGCGGTCACGTCAAAGTCCGCGATGACCCCGTCCTTCAATGGCCGCACTGCCACAATGGAGCCGGGGGTGCGCCCCAGCATCTCTTTAGCCTGCTTGCCCACAGCCAGAACCTCGTCGGTGCGCACGTCCACCGCCACCACCGAGGGCTCCCGCATCACAATGCCCTTGCCCCGCATAAACACCAAAGTGTTCGCCGTACCCAGGTCAATGCCGATATCCTTGGAAAACATAGAAAACATGGAGAGAAACCCCGAAAAGCCTGCCATATCAAAAACTGCCTTTCTCCGGCCGCGCCGGTCCGATTCTGTGCCTGCTCGCGGCACTGGTTCCACAATACAAAGCATCCCCAAAAACTGCCGGTTTATTTGCCCCGGCTCCGGTTCGATGTATTCCTTACTGGTGTCCATTATACCGCATTTTCCGCCGCTTCTCAACCTTTATGTTAACTTTACTGTGAACAATCCGTAAATTCTGGCATATATCCGCCTCTTACCGGCTCTTTGTACAAGATGTACTTCCAAAGCCGCCGGTCCCCCGCTGGGTGTCAGAGAGGGCCTGGGCTTCTACAAAATCCGCCGCGAGCACAGGCAGAAGCACCGCCTGGGCGATTCGCTCCTGGGGGGAGACAGTGTACGCCTCCTCAGAGGTGTTCCGCAGGGGGACCAGCCATTCGCCCCGGTAGTCGCTGTCAATAACCCCTACCCCCTGGGCCACCACAACCCCCTTGCGGGCCCCCAGTCCGCTGCGGGAGAACACAAAGGCCGCGCAGCCCGGGGGCAGCTCTGCCGCGAAGCCCAGGGGGATGAGCTCTGTTTTCCCCGGCCCAATGGTCACCGGGGCGTCCAGGCAGGCGGCCAGGTCCAGACCCGCGCTGCCGGGGGTCTGCCGCTGGGGAGGGCAGGCCTCCGGGCGCAGCCGGACAAACCGGATCTCCACAGGCCCTGCTGTGGAGAAGAATATTTTATCAACACTTTCCACCAAGTTTTCCACCGTCTTTTCCTCCTTATTCCACACCCCGGCGAAAAAGCCCCCGAGTACAGGCGTATTCCGGGGGGTTGCCCTCCCGAAGCCCCTGTAATATCTCCCCACATTCCACAGGGTTTTCCACAGTAAAACGTAAAATGCCAAAATCCACGGCTGACAGCTCAGGGCTTTCCACATTCAACCACAGGGGCAGGCTGTTGAAAACCTCTGCGCCGCCCCGGCCTCTCATGCGGCACAGCACAGGGAAGCGTTTGCCCATCCGGTCGGTAAGAGAGCCAGGGGCTTTGCAGCCCAAACAGCCCCTGGGGGAGTTGGCCAGGGGGCAGTTCCGGGTGAGCATCAGGGCCTGACGGCCGTATACTGCCGTGCCCCGGGGCAGACTGCCCCCCAGGGCGGCAATCTCTCTGCCGGTGAGCTCTGGGCTCAGCTCCGCGTCTACAAGGCCCAGCCGGGCAAGGGCCTCAAGAGAGGCGGCGTTAGCAATGTTCAGCCCAAAGGAGCCGTGGGCTCTGGCTCCCAGCTCCCGGCACAGCTGCACTGCCCCCAGGGAGCCGCACACAAAGTCGGCATAGCCCTGGGCCATACGCTTTTTCATCAGCTCCCGCAGCTCCTCCTCCCAGCCGAACACCCCCCGGGGCAGGTCCAGCCATATCTGGGGGGCGGGAGAGGGGAGGGTAGGGGGCTCGGTCTCTACGGGCAGCGCCAGGACCTCGCAGTCCATGGCCTGGGGCGGGATCTGCTCCGGGGCGCGGAAAAAGGCGCGCAGGGGCAGGGGCTCCTGCTGGCGGTGGTGGGGAGTATAGTCCGGCAGGGGCGTCCGGGCAAAGTGAATGGCCGGACGCTCTCCCCGGCGCTGCAAAAGCTCTCCCAGAGCCTGGCGGCGCAGGGCGTTCAGCTGGGCCACTGTCAGCGGGACGCTCTCCGGAGCTGTCAGACTGTCTGCATAAAAGGGGGTGCCGCCGGTCTTTTTCAGCTGCTGCAGGGCCCGGCCTCTGCTAAGGCCCTGGCCCTCTCCGGCGGGGCAGGAGGCGGTGACAGCAATGGCTTCACCGGGGCCCGGGCTCTCCGCAGTCAGACTGACCAGACCGTCCTTCTCCCCCAGGGTCAGGACTACGGGGATGCTCTGACGTTCGGCCCGGTACAGGGGGCGCAGGCCTCCGAAGACCTTTTCTGCGGCGGTTACGTCCTCCTTGCGCCGGGTGCCGAACATGTCCCGCCCCCGGCGTCCGGTCAGGTAGCCGTCCGTAAAGCCGGAGCGGGAGAACACCGCTTCCAGCTTTTCCAGCAGCTCTGGGGGAACGGGCTCCCCGTCTGCGGCCAGGCGGCAGGCGGAGACAGCGGCGGCCACATACTCCGGGCGTTTCATGCGGCCCTCGATTTTGGCCGAGCACACGCCGGCCTCTTTCAGCCGGGGGAGGCCCTCCACAAAGCTCAGGTCCCGCAGGGAGAGGTCGTGCCCAGTCCCCCCGGGAGCGGCAAAGGCCAGGCGGCAGGGCTGGGCGCACTGGCCCCGGTTGCCGCTGCGGCCCCCCAGCATGGCGCTGAGCAGGCACTGGCCGCTGACGCTCATGCACAGGGCGCCGTGGACAAAGGCTTCCAGCTCCCCCTGGGTTTGGCGGGCGATGTCTCTGATCTCTTCCAGGGACAGCTCCCGGGCCAGCACGGTGCGGGCGGCGCCCAGCTCCTCAGCCAGCCGCACCCCGGCGGGGGTGGCAAGGCTCATCTGGGTGGAGGCGTGGAGGGGGAGCTTTGGGGCCCGCTGCCGCAGCAGGGTGAACAGCCCCAGGTCCTGCACCAGCACCGCGTCCACTGGCAGAGAGCAGAGGAATTCCACAAATTCCAGGGCAGGGGCCAGCTCGTCATTTTTCAGCAGGGTGTTTACGGTGACATGTACCCGCACATTCCGCTGGCGGCAGTATTCCACTGCCTGGGCCAGCTCCTCCCGTGAGAAGTTTTTCGCGTTGGCCCGGGCCCCGAAGGCCTGTCCCCCCAGGTAGACTGCGTCCGCTCCGGCCCGGACAGCGGCCTCCAGGGCCTCCCGGCCTCCGGCGGGGGCCAGTATCTCCATTTTACCCTTGACGGGGGCGCTGTTTTCCTTCATATAAAATTATTGTTATCCTCCACTGCGAAATAGCTTTTCAGGCCCTCCTGTTCCAGCTGGGCCTCGGCCCGGCGCAGGGGATTGCGGCGGGTGTGGGGCAGGCGTTTGGGCTCGGGCTTTTCCTCTGGGGCGGGGGCTGGCTGCTCCCGGTTCTCAGCAGCCTTCCAAGCGGCCTCCTGCTGGATCAGGCGTTCATGCAGGGCCTGGTTCTCCTTTTCCAGGCTCTCCTGCCGGGCAAGGCGTTGGTGCAGGGACTGGTTTTCCTGCTGCAGCTCCTCCCTGCGCTGCCCCGCCTCCTCCTGAAGCAGGCGGGCGTCCTCCCGCAGGCGGTCTATGCTCTCATGGAGCCGGGCGTTTTCCAGGGCCAGGGCCTGCTCCCGGGGGCCGGGGGCCTCTGCGGCCTCCCGCAGGGCGCTGTTTTCGTCCCGCAGGGCCTGGGCCTGCTGTTCCAGGTTCTTCAGGTGCAGCACTGCCTCCTGCAGGCGGGTGTTCTCCGACTCCAGCCGGGCGGCCTTTTCGGCCAGCTGGGCGTCCTTCTGGGTGTCTACCGCAGACTTGAGCAGTTCCACCTTTTCCTCCTGCCACAGCTCCTCCTGAACCTCCAGCTCCTCGTTGCGCTCCTTCAGCCGGCGGGCCAGCTCTGCGTGCTTGTGGCTGTCGTCGCAGATGCTCAGGGCGGCGGTAAGGGCCGCGGCCTCCCGGGTGATCAGGGGCGAGGCGTCCATAATCTGCTTCATCATGCCGCCCACCTCATCGGCCAGGGTCTGCATATACTCCTCTGTCTCCCCGGTGATCAGCCCGCAGACCACGCCGTTGATGGTAAGTCTGACACGTCTCTTGTTCACGAAAACCATTCCTCCCGAAATAGACATATTCCTATTATACGACAAAATCCGCCCGGTGGGAAGACTTTTTTGCGCCCGGCGCCGAAAAGCTTTTTAAGGGGCGAAAAGCGGCCCTGTCAGGCTCTTATGGACCATCACCAGACCTTTTTTATTGGGAAATTCTGCCCGCTTATGTGATTGGTAGTTGCTTTTTGGGAAAAAATAGTGTATAATTGCTATATTCCATCTGGCAGGCAGGGGAGAATGCCTGGATTTTTTGCCTATAGTATACACAAAAAACCAAAATCTTCAACTTCAATATATCTTTTTAAAAATGGAGGCTTTACCATGAACTATTCGCTCACCGTCCCGCAGATCAAGGAGGCGATCCGGGACAAGCTGTCGCACACCTTTGGGGTGTCGCTGCAGAACGCCACCAACGAGGAGTATTACAAGGCCGTCGCCCTGATCGTGCGGGAGCTGATGGCCAAGGGCCGGGCCGAGTTTGACCAGAACGCCGGGCGCACAGAGACCAAGCGCATCTACTATCTTTGCATGGAGTTTCTGCTGGGCCGCTCGCTGAAAAACAATCTCTTTAACCTGGGGCTGGAGCAGAGCTTTCAGGCGGCTTTGGCGGAATATGGCATTAAGCTGGAGCAGCTCTACCGCCAGGAGCCGGACGCGGGCCTGGGCAACGGGGGCCTGGGCCGGCTGGCGGCCTGTTTTCTGGACGGTCTGGCCACTCAGGGCTATCCGGCCATGGGCTACTCTCTGCGGTATGAGTACGGGCTGTTCCGGCAAAAGCTGGTAGAGGGCTGGCAGACCGAGCTGCCGGACTTCTGGCTGCCCGGGGGCTCGGTGTGGATGCAGCAGGTGCCGGACAACTCCGTGGAGGTGCGCTTTGACGGCCGCATTGAGGAGAACTGGAACGACCAGTATCACGCGGTGAAGCACAAGGACTACACCACGGTTACTGCCGTGCCCTTTGACCTGTATGTCTCGGGCATGGACGGCAGGGGCATCAGCCTTTTGCGGGTGTGGAAGGCGGAGAACCACCAGTTTGACATGAACCTGTTTGGCAGCGGCAACTATATGCGGGCCATGGAGCAGCAGGCCATGGCCGACGCCATCACCAAGGTGCTCTACCCCGAGGACGACCACAACGAGGGCAAGCTGCTGCGGCTTTCGCAGCAGTACTTCCTGGTGTCCGCCTCCATTCAGGACATTATCCGGCGGCATCTGTTTGAGCACAGCAACCTGGACGACCTGCCTAGGCTGGCGGCTATTCATCTTAACGACACCCACCCGGTGCTGGCTATTCCTGAGATGATGCGGGTGATGCTGGACGAGTGCGGCTATGGCTGGGAGGCTGCCTGGGACATTGTGAAGCAGACCGTGGCCTACACCAACCACACGGTGATGAGCGAGGCCCTGGAAACCTGGAAATGCGAGCTGGTGCGCATGCGCCTGCCCCGTATCTACCAGATCATTGAGGAGATCAACCGGCGTTTTTGGGAGGAGCTGAAGGCCAAGGGGGTAGAGCACCAGAAGATTGCCCGCATGGCCCCCATCAGCAACGGCTATGTGAAAATGGCCAACCTGGCGGTGATCGGCTCTCACAATGTGAACGGGGTGTCGGCCCTGCACAGCGATATTCTTAAGGATGACCTGTTCCACGACTTTTATGTGGAGGAGCCCGGAAAGTTCACTAATGTTACCAACGGCATTGCCCACCGGCGTTGGCTGAACCAGTCCAACCCCAAGCTGGCGGCGTTGATTACAGAGCTGATTGGCCCTGACTATATTTATGACGCGGACCGGCTCTCGGACTTGCTGAAGTATAAGGACGACGCCTCGGTGCGGGAGCAGCTGATGAAGATCAAGCGGGAGAACAAGGAGCGGCTGGCCGAGCATCTGCTGCGTACCCAGGGCCAGACCGTGGACCCGGACACCATTTTTGACGTGCAGGTGAAGCGTCTGCACGAGTACAAGCGCCAGCACATGAACGCCTTCTCTATTCTGTCCACCTACCAGTGGCTGCTGGACAACCCCAACGCGGACTTTGAGCCCCACACCTGGTTCTTTGGGGCCAAGGCCGCGCCGGGCTACTACTTTGCCAAGCAGATCATTGAGTTCATCGCAGCTCTGGCCCACACCATCAACACCGATGAGCGGGTCAACAAGAAGATGAAGGTGATCTTTGTCGAGAACTACTGCGTTACCTGGGCCGAGACCCTGATTCCTGCCGCTGAGGTCAGCGAGCAGATTTCTCTGGCAGGCACCGAGGCCTCGGGCACCAGCAACATGAAGTTCATGATTAACGGCGCGGTAACCCTGGGCACCTTGGACGGGGCCAATGTGGAGATTCATGAGGCGGTAGGAGACAAGAACATCATTCTGTTCGGCATGACCGCCAGCCAGGTGGAGCAGCTCAAGCGCACCGGCTACCACCCGGTGCAGCACTATCAGCACGACGGGCAGATCCGCCGGGCGCTGGACACACTGAACCAGGGCATTGGCGGCAAGCATTTCGGGGATATCTACAAGGCCATTCTTCAGCAGGACCGGTACATGGCTCTGGCAGACTTCCAGTCTTACCGGGCGGCGCAGCAGCGGGTGCAGGAGCTGTATCGGGACAAGGAGCGGTGGAACCGCATGTCGCTGGTGAACATTGCCTCTGCCGGACGCTTTGCGGCAGACCGGTCCATCCGGGACTACGCGGGGAACATCTGGCATGCCAGCCCTGTGCCCCCTGAGAAGAACCTGGCCGCGAAGATCGGTTTGGGAGAGTAAGGGCCATGCACAGCCTTTATCAGAATATTCTGGACGGCAACGCCCGGTTTGGCACAGGCCGCCGGGACTTTGCCCAGGGCGTGCTGGGCTGTTCCCCGCAGGAAATCCGCACGACTGTCATTCTGGCCCCGGTCTGGGAGCCGGAAAGGACTTTTGGCTTGAAAGCGGAACCCCTGACGGAGGGTTGTGTGCGGGTGTGGCAGGTGGAGCTGGACGGCAAACCCGCCACCTGGATTGTGCCGGGGATTGGTGCGCCCACCAATATGGATGTGGTGCTGGCCTTGGGAGCCACCAGTTGTAAGCGCATCCTGTTCATTGGCTCGGCGGGAGCCTTGGACGAGAAAATGGAGCTGGGGGACATCGTGCTGCCGGAGAAGTCCATCTGCGGCGATGGCGCCAGCCGCTACCTGCAAAAGAACCTGGCCGCCGACCCGTTCGCCCAGGCCGCTTACCCGGATGGGACGCTACTGAAGCAGGCGGAGGCTCTGTGTAAAACCGCCTGCGGTGAATATGGCGTAGCCCTGCACCGGGCGGTGAACTTCAGCATTGACACCATTGCGGCCCAGTTTGCCCATATGGATGAGATTCTGGCCCTGGGCTGCGGCACCATTGAGATGGAGACCGCTGCCTGCTTTCGGGCGGCGGAGCTGTGCGGCATACCCATTACCGCAATCTTCAGCATTTCCGACAGCACTGTGCGGAGAAAATCCATTTATAGCGGCCGTACCGAGGAGGAAAAGCGACGCCGCAGGGAAATCCGGTCGGAGGTGTTTCCCCGGGTACTGGGCGGGATGATTCTTTGAAAGCTTGTACCGCTGGGATTTATGTCAGGATGATCGGGCATCATTTTAACTAGGCGCGAAAGAGCAGACAATCAGAGTATTTATGGTCTTGCCAGGGATTTGCAATTATGTCGACGGCAGAGCTTGCCAGTAAGACTGGTGCAACATTCCATTGGTACAGGCTCTGAGTATATCTATAATAGGATCAAGCTGTCCGGCCTCCTTGGTGGGGCCGGACACTGTACCGTTGGCAGGCTTTATGCCTTTTCAGTTCACACGCAGTAAGGAGTTGTTACCATGTTCTATTCCCGAAACCCCAAATACCGGGCCCCTACCGGGGCAGTGGCTACCGGGTCCCCGGTGCACTTCCGCATTACCCTGCCCCGGGGGCTCTCATGTACCGCAGCCCGGCTGATTGTGGAGCAGGAGGGCCAGCCCGCTGTGCTTCAGGACATGTTTTGGTGCGGCATGAACGGCGGCGACAAGGAGTGGTGGGAGTGCGACTTTACCCCTGCCACCCCTGGCCTGTACTTTTACCTGTTTGAGGCCAGCACCTGCCGGGGCGTCCAGCGGCTCTCCCGGGGGGACCGGGGGGCGGCGATTTTCGGCGGCACCTACCGCTGGCAGCTGACTGTGTTTCAGGCAGGCTTTGAGACCCCCCACTGGCTGGAAGGAGGGATTATGTACCAGGTTTTTCCCGACCGGTTCTGCAAGTCCGGGGGGGAGAAAACCGGCGTGCCTGCCGGGCGGAGCTATCACGACAGCTGGGAGGACCAGCCGGACTGGCGGCCAAACCAGCAGGGGGAGATTACCAACACGGACTTTTTTGGGGGAGACCTGAAGGGGATTGAGGAAAAGCTGCCCTATCTCCAGAGCCTGGGGGTCACCTGCCTGTACCTGAACCCCATTTTCGAGAGCCACTCCAACCACCGGTATGACACCGCGGACTACTCGAAAATCGACCCTCTGCTGGGAACGGAGGAGGACTTTCGCTCGCTGTGCGCCGCTGCCAGGGAGCGGGGCATTCATGTGCTTATTGACGGGGTGTTCAGCCACACGGGCAGCGACAGCGTCTACTTTAACCGGGAGGGCCGCTATCCTGGGCAGGGAGCCTTTCAGTCCACCCAGTCCCCCTATTATCCATGGTACAGCTTCAGCTGCTGGCCCGGGGAGTATGACAGCTGGTGGGGCTTTCACACCCTGCCCAATGTGAATGAGACCGAGGAGAGCTATAATCAGTTCGTGAACGGGCAGGACGGCATTGTCCGCCGGTGGCTGCGGGCAGGGGCCTCGGGGTGGCGGCTGGACGTGGCTGACGAGCTGCCGGACCTGTTTATCGACAGGCTCAGCGCTGCGGCCAAGGAGGAAGATCCGGAGGCTCTGGTGCTGGGAGAGGTGTGGGAGGACGCCTCCAACAAGTCGGCCTACGGAGTGCGCCGCCGGTATCTGTTGGGGGGACAGCTGGACAGCGTGATGAACTATCCCTTCCGGGACGCGGTTCTGGGGTTTTTGCTGGGAGACGACCCCAAGAATTTTGCGGAGATTGTAGAGAACATTGCAGAAAATTACCCGCCCCAATGCCTGCGTCTGCTGATGAACCACATTGGCACCCACGACACGGAACGGGCGCTGACCGTGTTGGGGGGCGAACCGGCGGGCAGCCGGGGCCGGGAGTGGCAGAGCGCTCAGCGTCTGACGGAGAAGCAGCGGCAGACCGGCGTTGCCCGGCTGAAGCTGGCCTCGGCCATACAATATATGCTGCCTGGCGTTCCCTGCCTCTACTATGGGGACGAGGCAGGGGCAGAGGGCTACCGGGACCCCTTTAACCGGGGCTGCTATCCCTGGGGCCGGGAGGATGAGGAGCTGCTGGCCTGGTACCGGCAGCTGGGCCAGGTGCGCCATGCCCACCAGGACGTGCTGGCCCGAGGAGGCTGCCGGGTGCTGCGGGCAGAGGGCAACCTGCTGGTGCTGGAGCGTTACCGGGTGCATGCCAGCGACGGGGTGGACTGCGCCTACCGGGACAGCCTGGCCCTGTTTGTCAACCGCAGTGAACGCCCCCAGAGCATTTTGAGCCTGAAGCTGAACCTGGCAGGGGGCAAAGTAGTGCTGGGCGAGAGCCTGGGCACTGTAAGCGTTTTGCGGCCTTACAGCTGCTCGCTGTTAAAATTTCACCGGGAAATTCACACAAACACTTGACAAACGCCGAAAAAGGCGGTATAATGATGCAGTTGAGACAAGCGCCAGTAGCTCAGCTGGATAGAGTGTTTGACTACGAATCAAAAGGTCGGGGGTTCGAATCCCTTCTGGCGTGCCAATTTATGATAATCCGAATGCTGTCCTCCAAGTGGGGAACAGCATTCGGATTTCTCATTTCTATCGAGAATGCCTTATAGTAAGCAGGGGGGCGGAAGAAATATGTTTGTGTATTCTTCCGCCCCCTGCCATTTTTACATAAATTTGCGATGTGAATTATAAAAGCCGGTGACAGATTGGATCTGTAATGGTATAATGTAAAAAACTTATTTATGGGAG
Source organism: Acutalibacter sp. (assembly GCF_056800975.1). NCBI lineage: Bacteria > Bacillati > Bacillota > Clostridia > Eubacteriales > Acutalibacteraceae > Acutalibacter > Acutalibacter sp. The sequence continues at coordinate 5,499 of NZ_JBQISV010000027.1, read as the reverse complement.
TACGAGCGATGTGCATTGAGACAGAGAAGCTAACCGAGCCTACCATAGTAAAGTGTGTGAAAGATTTTTTGATCAATAAACCAAATGGAAACTGGCATGACGATCTGGCGAGAGAGTCTGCCCTTCATGGGCATGGCCCCGATTTAGTTCTTGTTGGCGGCAAGCGTAACAGTGAATACTTTATCATTGAGTGTAAAGGGCGGTCATACGCGCAATCAGCTGGCGCAGCAAACAAGGAAGGATGGCTGAATGCACTGGGGCAGTTAGTCACCAGGATGGAGACGGAGCGCGTGATTCAAAAGGGTAAAACAAAAGGCAGAATCAATCGGGCCTATAAATATGGTCTGGGGCTTTACTGGGTTACTGCACAAGTTGCACTGCGTCGGATTCCCCCCAAAATTGCGAACACCCTAAATCTATACATTTTTTCCGTCTATGACGATGGCTGGGTAAGAATGTGGACGCCCAAAGACTTTAAGCGTAAAGATTCGTATCCGGAAGATGACTTCAAACGGCCCACACAATCTACGGAAGAAATGACATAATGGATAAATCGAACGGCCTCACCATGGACCTTGAAGCCGCCAATAACGGCAAGCTCCGCGCTGTATTCCCGGAGCGCTTCACCGAGGGACAGTTGGACATTGACAAACTGCTCTCTCTTTTATGCGCAAATTGTGTGATGAGGTTTTCGGAGAGGAAAACCTTATGGCACAAAGCCCAAGTATGAACCCTTGAAAGGCCGCTTTCTGGCTGATACCGCCGCAGTCCACGACAGATATTTCTCCCAGGACAAAAAGGGCAACTATAAAAATACCAGAGGCGACACACAGGACGACACTATCACCTATCATCAATGTTTCTACCAAGCGGCAGCAGGATGAGTTGGAGGAGACCAAACAGAAAATCGAGCTGCAAATCATCCAGGAAGAAATGAAGCATAATATGAGAGCACATCTGCTGCATCCCACTTTGTTACATAGACAACACCATGCTTAGATAATTCATTAATCGCTAATGGTATTACAATGATAACAATTAGGATTGTCAATGTAATTAAGAAAATAGGTTTATCTTTTCCGTACAAGTGCCACATCTCTTTAATTAGCAAGATGTATTTTTTAGGAAAGTTCATGGAGACTGTTCACAGAAACTCCTAATTTGTCTGCGATATATCCCAGATAAATTATAGCATAGATTTTGTGTTTAGGATATATCCCACACGATAAATCGCAAATTTGGCTAAAATAGAGTCTGTTCACACAATTTACAAAAAGTCGGAAAAATGATAAAATCAGGGCATACAAGTCACAAAGGAACCATACAGGAAAATAGAAAAATACATACCCAAGCAGAGAGGAAATAAAAAAACGCGAACCTCCAGTTGATCAACGCGGTACTGTATGTGTTGGAAAACGGCTGCAAATAGAGGGCCTTGGGCTGGCGGGGCCGGTTATGGTGAAAAAATCCTGACCATCCTGAAAGCCATTCTTGCCACCAAAGGACCTGAAAAGGAGGAACCCGAAGTGAGGTATAACGAGATCGCTGACATGCCCGGTTATGCCAAGGCCACGATCACCAAAATGGCGAAGAAGAGCTTTATTAGCGGAACCGGAAAAGTCAAAGATGAAAACGGCCTGCCCGCTGATCTGGACTTGTCCCTTGACATGGTCCGAATGTTTGTCACCAATGACAAGGCGGGGCTTTACGGGAAATAATCCTGTTACACTACTGTCACTAACAAGGCCGGTTTTGCCCCGTTTGAGTAAAGCAGATAATGAAGAAAATACTGCTTTTCCTTACCTTGTGCAAGTCTGAAATTCATGATATAATCTCTCGTTGTAAGCTGTACTAACGGAAGGAGGGCTGCGCCATGTACCATATTGCCGTCTGCGACGATGATACGCTGGACCGCCGATATCTCAACCGTTTTCTCGTCCACCACCTGCTTGTCAATCCCTTTTATGGCCGCGTTTCCCTGCTCCCCGGGAGCATCGTATGTGCCCGGCTCCACATAATAATACGGTCTATAGTTGCTGGGGTTAAAGCTCATGGAGAAATTCTTCTCCCACTGGTATACATCTGATACGCCGCCACAGTCACAGTTTTGCTGGCCGCGGTGGTATTGTTTGCGAAGAGGGCGTTTTTCAGGTCATACACAGCCACAGTGAACGCGCCGCTGCCGTTTATCCTGCCCACGCTGCCCTTCCCCTGCACCGTGACGGTGGCCTCCGTGCTTCCGGCGTCAATGGTGGCTGTGCCGCTGCCCACGGCCTCCACGCTGCCAGAGTAGGCCGCATAGGAGAAGGTGACCGGCTTGCCCTGGGCCCGGTTCAGCTTTACGGTAAAGCTGTAGTCGCTGTTAAGCTCCGCGGTATCGGCCCCCACAAGAGAGGCAGTTACGCTGTGGTCAACGCCCGAGGGCATAGCGGCGCTCTCCGGGGCCAGAAGCTGGATGCCCTCTGTATTCATCTGCTCCACCAGGCTGTCCAGATTGTCCAGATGCTCCTGGCTCCACTCCCCGCCGGAGAAGTAGGTCTCCCGCAGGTAGGCGATGTAGTCCTCTACCTGCAGCATAGTCTGGACCTCTTCCAGGGTGAGAGGCGAGCCGTCCACCCAGACGTAGCGGGTCAGGTCGCAGTCCGGGTCATCCAGCAGGGCCCGCAGGCCCGCCAGGTCAATGGGCTCTCCGTCCAGCTCAATCTCCCATTGGCTGGCTGCGTTGCCGTCCTCGTCCAAAAGGCCGTACTGCTGCAAAAGGGCGTAGTAGCCCTCCGCCTCCTGGGGGCTGCCGCAAAGCTCTTCCAGCCGGGTAAGTATTTCCCGGTTTACCTGGGGGGCATTGTCTACCAGCGCCGCCATAACGGCGGGCGGGAAGGCAGTGGCCGCCATGACAATAACCAGGATCATGGCGGTGATTTGTTTTAATAGCCGCTTCATCTTTGTTTCCTCCTTGCAAAAGCATAATAGGGTAGCCGGGAGGCCATTGTCCCCTTGCGGTAAAAACGGCCGAAGTGCATACCTCTCTTTTTGCATGATACGAAAGAAACGCAGGAAAAGCAATGGGTTTTGCTCGAGTGGGCTGTTTTCCCGCTCGAGTGGACAGCCGGACCCTTGACAGTCCCGCTTTTTCCGTGATACCCTAATAGAAAAGAACACTTGAGAGGAGCCGGCAATAAAAAGATGGATGCCCGCCGCTCTGGCCTCCCTGCTGCTGTGTATAGGGTTTGGGCTGGTGCTGACGGTTTATTTACAGCCCATGGAAGAAAACGTGTATGACCTGTCCCTGTTCTGGGAGGGGGAGGCCATGCCCGAGGACTGGGTCTACGACCAGAAGGGCTGGACTGTGTTTACCCAGCAGGGGGAGCAGGTGAGCGAGCTGACCCCCAACGGCTTTGGCAGCTTTTCGGGCCTCAGCTTTCCCGAGCAGACCTTCTATTTCTCCCGGGTGATGGAGGAGGATTTGGACCGGTCCACCCTGAGCCTGAGAGCGGCAGGCAGCACGATTGCCGTGTTTTTAGACGGCGCGCTTATCTATAGCGACTGCTCGGAGCTGGACAACCGGATTGGCTATTTGCAGCTTCCCAGTCTGAACTACTACCGGGAGGAGCCGCTGCTGGTCACCCTGCCCCTGAACTATGCCGGCAAAACCCTGACCATCGCCCAGGCTGCAGACCCGGAAACAGAAACCGATCTGACTGTAACCCCCTGCGCCGTAACCCTGTACTGCGGGTACACCTATGAGAGCGCTTTGATTGCCGAGAGCTTCCAGACAGCCATTCCCACCACCCTGGCCTTTGCGGTGGGGGTCCTTCTGCTGGGGCTCTTTGTGTGGAAGGCTGCGCGGAAGGGGCCGGACCCCACGCTGGTGTGCGGCGCATTGGCGGCGTTTCTCTATCTGGGTTCTCAGATGGTCAGCCCCAGCTTTTTCAACGCCTATTTCCATACGCCCCCGGTGGACCTGGGTATGCTCTGCCGGGAGCTGGCCCTGATGAACCTGCTGGGCCTGCTGCTGTGCAAGCTCTCCGGCTGGCGGCGGGCGCCCGTTTGGGTGGCGCTGGGCGGGATGGGGGCCTCTCTGCTGGCGGAGCTTGTGCTGGCGCTTTTGGGGCAGGCCGGCGTTTTTGCCCGGGAGACCGGCTTTGCCCTTTTCGGAATTGCCGGGCTGTTGGCCGCGCTGGTTGGCGGCTTTTGGGAGCTGCGACAGGGTGGCTGGTTCTTTCGGGTGTTCTGCCCGGTGGCCACAGCAGGGATCGGCTTGGCGGGTCTGGCTTACGGCATGGGTCTCTTAATGTCCGAGGCCCGGGCCGACATGCTTGAGACCCAGCTGGCGGCCTGGACCTTCGGCTATTTCCTCTGGAGGCTGATGGCTCTCTGTATGGTCCCGGCCTTTTTGGGGGCGGTGGTGGAGCTGATTCATGAGGAGATTTCTGCCAGGACAGAAGCTCATCTGCTGGCTCAGCGGACAGAGCTGGCCCTGAGCAGCTATCAGGCTCTGTTGCAGCACAACGAGCAGGTTATGATGCTGCGCCATGATATGGCAAAGCATTTTCAGCTTCTGCGCCAGATGACAGGAGAGGGAAAGGTGGCGGCATATCTGGACGGCCTGATTGGACAGAATGAAAAAATCCGCCCTGTGGTGCAGAGCGGAAATGAAATGCTGGATATTATACTGAACAGCAAGCTCTCTGAGGCCGCAGGCCGGGAGATTGCTGTGGAGCTGGTGCGGATTCAGGCCCCGGAGCGGCTTAGCTTGTCAGACACAGAGTTTTGCTCGCTGGTGATGAATCTGATGGACAATGCCATTGAGGCCGCGTCCGCCCCAGGGGTGGAGCAGTCCTATATAAAATTGGATTTCTACCGGAGAGACCATTTCTTCGTGCTCTCCTGTGAGAACGCCTGCACATTGGATTGGGCAAACAGAAAACCAGCCCCAGAGCGGGGGCTGGGCCTGAAAATTATCGGCCAGATTGCCATGCGGCATGAGAACCTTTTGGAAATAGAGACAGGGAAGGATTTTTACCGCGTCATCCTGGCAATTCCGCTGGATTAAGGCAGATTCGCGTCTGCCAGGCAATCGGGTCGTGGATGCTCTTGTTCGGACAGAAGTTAACTGTGAAGATAGTTCATCAGCCGCTTTTTCACCTCAGCAAAGCGGTATTTGCTGACAGGCAGGGTCTCCCCGCCAGCCAGTTCGATTTCCCGGGGGCGAAGATGCTTTACAAAGGCCAGGTTGACCAGAATGGTCCTGTGGCAGAAGGTGAAATGGCGCTCTGGCAGCAAAGCGGCCAGCTCGGAGATTCTGGCAGTGGTTTCTACCGGCCCATTCACCAGCCTCAGCCGCGCACCCCGTTCCCAGGGCTCCACATAGACGATATCTCCGGGGGAGATTCTGCTCTGGCCCTTTTCCGTGGGCAGCAGAAGCTCCCTTTTTTGGCAAAAGCTCTGATAACAGTATAGCAGAGCCTCCCGCAGCTGCTCCGGCTGAATGGGCTTTGC